>CAMEWZ010000111.1 GCA_945946745.1 uncultured Clostridia bacterium
GCACCTACGCCATCCAGCGTCCCTTCGTGCTGGCCACCAAGACGGACGCCAAGCTAAACGACGCAGCTCAAGCCTTCTTCGACTACGTAACCTCCGCTGATGCCAACGAGATCATCGTGGCAGCCGGTGTGGTTCCCTCCAATTGATTTGCACAAATTCCAAGCACCCTGCTGCGGGCCGAACATTCGGCCCGCAGTTTTTTTGACCTGGATTTTACAAACCCTGCCTTTCTCATTTTACATTCCGGCGGTAGGATGAACGTATAAACCCCAATCTAGAAAGGACACGTCAATGAAATCGAAACAAAATCTTCTGGAAAATGTGGTTCACAGCATTTTTCTGCTGCTGGGACTGGTGACGGTAGGCTGCGTGCTGCTGATTACCGTGTATCTGGTGGTTTCCGGCATCCCCGCTATCCGGGAGATCGGGCTGGTGGATTTCCTGTTTGGCGACACCTGGGCCTCCACGGCGGCGGAGCCGAAGTACGGCATTCTGCCCTTCATCCTCACCAGCGTCTACGGCACTGCGGGAGCCATCGCGCTGGGGGTGCCCATCGGCTTTCTCACCGCCGTGTATCTGGCGAAAATGGCCCCACAATCCCTCAAGGAAATCATGGGGCAGGCGGTATCCATGCTGGCAGGCATCCCCTCCGTGGTTTACGGCCTGGTGGGTATGATGGTGCTGGTGCCGGGCATTCGGAAGCTGTTCCATGTGCCGGACGGGGCAAGCCTGCTGGCAGCAATCGTTGTACTCGCCGTTATGATTCTGCCCTCCATCATCAAAATGTCCGTCACCGCTCTGGAGGCTGTGCCAAAGGAGTATGAGGACGCCTCCCTGGCTCTGGGCGCCACCCCGGAGGAGACCTGGTTCCGGGTATCCGTCCCGGCGGCGAAAAGCGGCATTGCCGCCGCTGTGGTGCTGGGGGTGGGCCGGGCTATTGGAGAAGCCATGGCTGTCATGATGGTGGCAGGCAACGCCGCCAATATGCCCTCTCTTTTCCAGTCTGTCCGCTTTCTCACCACCGCTGTTGCCTCGGAAATGTCCTACAGCAGCGGCTTACAGCGGCAGGCGCTGTTTTCCATCGCCTTGGTGCTGTTCCTGTTCATTATGCTGATTAACGCGGCATTGAATTTCTTCTTGAAAGGAGAGAAGCGTTCATGAAACAAAGAAAGCTATCCAATAGCCGCCGCCGTTTTCTCTGGACGGTGCGGGGCGGCATGTACTTCGCCACGGCGCTCACTGGGCTGCTCACTCTTTTTCTTGTGGCTTATGTGCTGATTCAGGGTATTCCCAACTTAAGCTGGGAATTTGTCAGCACTAAGCCCAGCTATTTAAGCGGAAATATCGGAATCCTGCCGGATATTCTGAACACCGTGTACATCGTCATCATTACCTTGCTGATCGTGATTCCTTTGGGTGTGGGCGCGGCGGTGTATCTGACGGAATACGCCACCAACAAACGGCTGGTGTCCGTCATTGAGTACGCGGCGGAGGCCCTCAGCGGCATTCCCTCCATCATCTATGGCCTGGTGGGTATGCTGATGTTTTCAAACACCATCGGCACCAGCCTAATGGCGGGCGGTCTGACGCTGGTGATTATGAACCTGCCAACCATTCTGCGCAACACCCAGGAAAGCCTGAAAACCGTGCCCCAGTCCTACCGGGAGGGCGCTTTCGGGCTGGGCGCTGGTAAATGGCGGGTGGTGCGCACGGTGGTGCTGCCCGGCTGCATCGACGGCGTCATTACCGGCTGCATCCTAAGCGTGGGCAGAATTTTGGGAGAATCCGCCGCCCTGCTGTTCACCGCGGGCTTTGCCCACGCCCTCAATGGCTTTGTGAAGGGACTGGGGAGCGCAGGCGCCACCTTGACCGTTGCCCTGTACGTCTACGCCAAGGAGCAGGGGGAATTCGGCGTGGCCTTTGGCATCGCGGCCATTCTGCTGGTGCTGGCCTTCGGCATCAACCTGGCGGCAAGCGCAGTTACAAAGTACTATCAAAGAAAGAACGCTGTTTAACGTTTCCGCCCTCTGTAGGGCGGGCTGCCCTCAGCCCGCCTCACCTGTTACAATGCAGCGACGCAGACGGCGGCTTGAGGGCAAGCCGCCCTACTAGGATATCGATAAGGAGAAAAAATGAACAACCCAATTATTACCGTCAACGACTTGAACCTCTGGTACGGTCAGACCCAGGCACTGAAGAACATCCGCCTGGAAATCCCCGAAAAGTCCATCACCGCCCTCATCGGCCCCTCGGGCTGCGGCAAGTCCACCTTCCTCAAAACCCTAAACCGGATGAACGACCTGGTGCCGGGGGTGAAAATCACCGGAGAAGTGCGCTATCACGGGGAGAATATCTTTGAAGCGGAGGTCAACAACCTACGCAAGGAGGTGGGCATGGTATTCCAGAAACCCAACCCCTTCCCCATGAGTATTTACGACAACATCGCCTACGGCCCGCGAACCCACGGCATCCGGAACAAAGCGCAATTGGATGAAATTGTGGAAAAGGCCCTGAAAGGCGCGGCCATCTGGGACGAAGTCAAGGATCGCTTAAAAAAGAACGCCCTTGGCATGTCCGGCGGTCAGCAGCAGCGGCTGTGCATCGCCCGGGCGCTGGCGGTGGAGCCGGAGGTTCTGCTGATGGACGAGCCCACCTCCGCCCTGGACCCCATCTCCACCTCCCACATTGAGGATCTGGCCATGGAGCTGAAGGAGAAGTACACCATCGTCATCGTCACCCACAACATGCAGCAGGCCGTGCGGATTTCCGATCAGACCGCCTTCTTCCTGCTGGGGGATCTGGTAGAGTACGGCAGCACCGAGGACATGTTCTCGAACCCCAGAGACAAACGCACGGAAGATTACATCACCGGCCGCTTTGGCTGAAGATCCTTCGTAGGGCGGCTTGCCCTCAAGCCGCCTTACGGGGATGCGATTAGGAGGAGATGTTTGTTATGAGAAATCTATATCAGGAGCAGCTGCAAAATCTGAACCAGGAGCTGATCCGCATGGGCGCGGCCTGCGAGGAAATCATTGACTTCGCCGCAAAGGCATTGACGGACTACAGCCCCGCCCTGGAGGAAAAAACGGCCCAGGTTGGCGCCAGCATCGATGAAAGTGAGCGGGCCATCGAAATTCTCTGCCACCGTCTGCTTCTGCGGCAGCAGCCGGTAGCCAGCGACCTGCGGCAGATCAGCGCCGCCATGAAAATGATTACCGACATGGAACGCATCGGTGACCAGGCGGAGGACATTGTGGATTTGATTCCCAAAATGGAGCAGCGTCCCCAGGAGAAGGATCCCAAGCTCCAGGAAATGGCCGATGCCGCCAAAGCCATGGTGATCGGCGCGGTAGACGCCTATGTCAGACGGGATCTGGCACTGGCGCAGAAAGTCATGGACAACGATGATCTTGTGGACAGCTATTTCAACCAGATCAAATCGGATATCATCCGCCTCATCGCGGCAAACCCCGACAGCGGAGAAAACGCCCTGGATCTGCTGATGATCGCCAAGTATTTTGAGCGCATTGCCGACCACTGCACCAACATCGCCGAATGGGTGGTATACGCCGCCACCGGAGATCGAGTCACCACCCCTTGATTCCCGCTTTCCAAAACGCCGCGCCAAGAAATGTCCGCTTGGTACAAACAACGCGCCCTGTGGAAAAACCACAGGGCGCGTTTTATTTTCGATGCTCAGCACAGCTTCGCGCCGGCGGGAATGGCATCGTCCAGCATAATGAGGTTCAGCTTTTCCTCCCCCTTTTCGGTGTGGACGGCGGACAGCAGCATACCGTTGCTCTCCTTGCCCATCATCTTCCGGGGCGGCAGGTTGGTGATGGCGACCAGCGTCTTTCCCACCAGCTCCTCGGGCTTGTAGAACTTGGCGATGCCGGACAGGATCTGCCGGTCTACGCCGGTGCCGTCGTCCAGGGTGAAGCACAGCAGCTTGTCGCTCTTTTTCACGTTGGTGCAGGCCTTGACCTTCACCGCCCGGAAATCGCTGCGGCAGAAGGTGTCAAAATCCACCTTTTCTTCCGCGTAGGGCTCGATTTCAACGGCAGGCTTGGCGGGCTTGTTCAGCTCCTCCAGGGCTGCCAGCTCCTTCTCCATATCGATCCGGGGGAACAGCGCCGGGCCGGCCACCGTTGCCACCTCAGCAGGCAGGATGCCGAACCGGTTCAAGCTGTCCCAGTCCATCCGGGCGCCGCCCAAGCGCTTGGCGATCTCCTCAGAAGTCGCGGGCATGAAGGGCGTCAGCAGACCGGCGCAGATACGCACCGTCTCCAGCAGATTGTAGAGCACCTTCGCCAGACGGGGCTTGTTCTCCTCGGACTTGGCCAGCACCCAGGGAGCGTTCTCGTCGATATACTTGTTGGCCCGGGAAATCACCTTGAAAATCTCGGCAAGGGCATTCTGGAAGGCGTACTTCTCCATCTGCTCCTCGTACTTTTCCCGCAGGCCGAAGGCCATGGCCAGCAGCTCCGCGTCCTTTTCCTCGTCCGCCAGCTGCTGGGCAGGCAGGCTCTCGCCAAAATACTTCTGCGCCATGGCAACGGTGCGGGACACCAGGTTGCCCAGGTCGTTGGCCAGATCCACGTTGATGGTGTTAATCAGCAGCTCATTGGAGAAATTGCCGTCGGAACCGAAGGGGAAGGTCCGCAGCAGGAAGAACCGCAGGGCATCCACGCCGAAGCGCTCCGCCAGCACATAGGGATCCACCACATTGCCCTTGGACTTGCTCATCTTGCCGCCGTCCAGCAGCAGCCAGCCGTGGCCGTAGACCTTCTTGGGCAGGGGCAGATTCAAGCTCATCAGCATGGCGGGCCAGATGATGGAGTGGAACCGGACGATCTCCTTACCCACAAAATGCACATCGGCAGGCCAGAAGGCCTCCAGATCGTGATACTTGTCATTTTCAAAGCCCAGGGCGGTCATGTAGTTGAACAGGGCGTCGATCCAGACATAGACCACATGGCCGGGGTCAAAGTCCACCGGCACGCCCCAGGTGAAGCTGGTGCGGGACACGCACAGGTCTTCCAGGCCCGGCTTGATGAAGTTGTTCACCATCTCGTTGACCCGGCTGCGAGGCTCCAGGAAGTCGGTGTTCTCCAGCAGATCCTGCACCCGGTCGGCGTACTTGCTCAGCCGGAAGAAATAGGCCTCCTCCTCCGCGTCCTGCACCGGGCCGCCGCAGTCGGGGCACTTGCCGTCCACAAGCTGGCTCTCCGTCCAGAAGGACTCGCAGGGCTTGCAGTATTTGCCCACGTACTTGCCCTTGTAGATGTCCCCGTTTTCGTACATCTTCTTGAAGATCTTCTGAATGGCCGCCACGTGGTAATCGTCGGTGGTGCGGATGAACCGGTCGTAAGAAATGTTCATCAGCTTCCACAGATCCAGCACGCCGCCGGGGCCTTCCACGATGTTGTCCACAAACTGCTGCGGGGTGACACCCGCGTCCTTGGCCTTGTCCTCGATCTTCTGGCCGTGCTCATCGGTGCCGGTGAGGAACATGACGTTGTAGCCCTGGAGCCGCTTATACCGGGCCATGG
>CAMEWZ010000112.1 GCA_945946745.1 uncultured Clostridia bacterium
ACACTACCCAACCCATGCTGACCCTGAACGCCATTGATGGTAGCGTGGTGAGCCGACTGTTTGGGTATTAAGTTGAAGAAAACGAATTTGTCCATCATGTGAAAAAATGCAGGCGCCAATCAAGTCAGGCCTTGATTGGCGCCTGTTTTTTCCGATTCTTTGGCGCGAGGACGGAACTGGGAATCCATCAGCATCCTTATCTGGATATTGACAAATTGGTCTATTGATGATAGACTTAAGAAAAGGTCTATAGTGATAGACCAAGGAGGTGCTGTTATGGATGATTTGAAACTGGGCGTGGTGGAGACTCGCTTTGCAGAGCTGGTGTGGGCAAAGGAACCCATCCGCTCCGGCGATTTGGTGAAGCTGTGCGCGAAGGAACTGGAGTGGAAAAAATCCACCACCTATACGGTGCTGAAGAAACTCTGCGACAAGGGGATTTTTCAGAATGCCAACGGCGTCGTCACATCCCTGCTGTCCCAAAAGGAATTCCAGTCCCGGCAGAGCAAGCGGTTTGTGGAGGACACCTTTTCCGGTTCCCTGCCTGCGTTTATCGCGGCTTTCGCGGAGAACAACGGTTTGTCTGACCGGGATATTTCCGAGATCCGGAAGATGATCGATGCCTACGAAGGGGGCGGAAAGAAATGAGCGGATTGTTTTTGCAGATTGTCAACAGGAGCATTTCCGCAGGCTACCTGATCCTGGCTGTTCTGGTGCTGAGACTGATCCTGCGGAAGGTTCCCAAGAATCTGCTGATCTGGCTGTGGGCTTTGGTGGCAATCCGCCTGGCGCTGCCGGTTTCTTTGGAAAGCACTCTGAGCTTGATTCCCAAAAGCGACCCGATTCCGGCGGATATTGCGCTATCGCCTGCCCCGGCAATCGCCAGCGGCATTCCGGCGATCGATCGTGCCGTCAATCCGGTGATTGCGGAGAATCTGATGCCCAACGTGACGGCCAGTGTCAATCCCATTCAAGTGCTTTTGGCTGTGCTCTCCATTGTCTGGCTTGTGGGTATCACGGTGATGCTGCTGTATGCCGTTGTCAGCTATCTCAAGCTTTCCAAACAGGTAAGCGTGTCCCTGCGCCTGCGGGGAAATTTATATCTGTGCGATGGGATTCCCACCCCGTTCATTTTGGGAATCGGGAAGCCCAGAATCTACTTGCCTTCTGATATGGAACCGCAGAACCAGTCTTATGTACTGAAACACGAGCGTGCCCATCTGCGCCACCATGACAACCTGTGGAAACCCCTGGGCTTTCTGCTGCTTTCGGTGTACTGGTTCCACCCACTGGTCTGGATCGCGTATTTGCTATTCTGCCGGGACTTGGAAATGGCCTGTGACGAGCGGGCGATCCTGGACTTGGGTGACGATGAGAAAAAGGCCTATTCCTATGCCCTATTATCCTGCGCCGCGTCCAAGAGAACCCTGGCGGTCTGCCCGGTGGCCTTCGGCGAAAACAGCATCAAAGCCAGAATTCAGAATGTGCTGCGCTTCCAAAAGGTGAGCGTGTGGGTAGTTGCCGCAGTATTGCTGATTGCGGTGGTGACGGCAGTATGCTTTCTGACCAACCCCAAAGAGGAAGAAATCCCCGAAACCCAGCCGCTGGAAACCACAGAATCCATTCAGACAACTGCGCCGGAAGAAGAACCCTTTGAACCGGTGGACGGTTCCTACGTCTACACAAACGGCCAGCTGGAGCTGGAATTCCAGCATGTCATCGGGGTACAGACACGGATGGTTCAAGATGAAAACGGTGTGGAATTTGCGCAGACCGCCCTCTTGACGGAACCGGGGGTTGTGGTTTCCGCCATCAACGCGGATATGTATGACGGCAAGGAAGCCTGGCGGCTGTGTGAGACCACCGGCACGTTTGCGCCCATCCTCATTACGGATGATATGGGCAGACGCGCACTGGGAAACAACGAATATTATTTGGAGGATATCAACGCCAACTTCCGAAAAGTCCTTATTCTGAAACGGGGCACGGCGCTTTCTGTGAAAAATGGAGCATTGGTTCCCGAGACAGCCAAAGCTGCCCTTGCCTATGACCGGAACACGGGTGAGATGCTCTATGCCTATCAGCAATTCCAGAAGGTTTCCCCAGGTGATCTCAGCAAGCTGGCGCTGGCACTGGTTGTACTGGAAGACCATTCCCCGGAGGAGCTGGTAACGATCCCGGCACTCCCCTCATTCTCCTGGGACGAGGGCTACCGGAGTATCGTAACTACCAATGGTCAAACGTTGGAGAATGTGGGGGAAATGACGGTAGAAGATCTTCTGACCTTGATGCTGCTCCGTGGCTATGATAGCGCAGCCTATGCCCTTGCCCGGTTCGATGCTGGGAGTGAGGAGGCAATGGTGGAAAAAATGAATGCATGGGTACACAGCATCGCCTGCCTGGACACCTACTATACCGATTTTTACGGTTTGGCAGAGGGACAATACACCACGGCGTTTGATACGCTGATGCTGGTGAATCGCGCGCTGGAGAATCCCTGCCTGGCACAAATCTGGTCAAAGACCCAGCTGACACTCCACTTCCCTGGCAGCGGAGAAGCATACACAGTCGCCACCACAAACTACATGATTGACAACCAAACCATCCCTGATTTCTATGACGCCCGGGTGACCGGCGGATTTGGATATTATGCGTATTCTGGGGGCTTTGCAGATTTGGTCTGCACCGCAAAGCAGGGTGACCGGGATGTTATCTGCATTCTTCTGGATGCTCAGCGGAAATTCCACGAGAATGGATGGTCTGTGGCCTATTATGGCAACTTTGAGGAAATGGGTGCGCTTTTGAATACAGTTTTGGGCTAGGACAGTACCCCTTTTTTTCCGCGCACCGGGACTCGAAAGCCTGGCCCGGCATAGACTGGCGTGGAGGTATCAGTCTATGAAACAACCCTTTTTTGTGGGAGCCTGCACGGCTCTTGTGACCCCTTTTCTCAATGGGACGGTCAACTATCCGATGGTGGAGCGATTGATTTCCCGGCAGATCGAGGCCGGGATCCCCGCAGTGGTGGTCAGCGGAACTACCGGCGAGTCCCCTACCCTGTCCGACTGCGAAAAGCTGGAGCTTTTCCGCCGGGCAAAGCAGTATGCCGCCGGCCGCTGTGCCATCATCGCCGGAACCGGCTCCAATTCTACGGAGCACGCCGTTGCCCTCAGCAAAGCGGCGGAGGACGCCGGGGCGGACGCCCTGCTGGTGGTCAGTCCCTACTACAACAAGGCTACCCCCGAGGGCCTGGTGGCCCACTACAGCGCCATCGCTGGAGCGGTACATATCCCCGTGATTTTGTATAATGTACCCTCCCGCACCGGGGTGGATATTCCGGTGAGCGTCTACAAGTGCCTGGCCCAGATTCCCAACATCGCCGGGGTGAAGGAAGCGTCCACGGATATTACAAAAATCGCCAAAATCCGGACACAGTGCCCCCACAGCTTCGCGGTGTGGAGCGGAAATGACGAGCAGGCCGTGGCGGTCATGGCTCTGGGCGGCGCCGGGGTGATCTCCGTGGTGTCCAACGTGCTGCCGGTGGAGACCCAGGCCATGGCCCGGGCGGCGCTGGACGGGGATTTCGACACAGCGGCAGATTTGCAGCTGAAGCTGCTGCCTCTGATCGAGCTGCTGTTCCGGGAGGTCAACCCCATCCCCGTAAAAGCCGCCATGAAGTACATCGGCTACGACTGCGGCCAATGCCGCCTTCCCTTGACGCCCCCCACGCCGGAGACCCGGGCAGCGCTGAAAAAGTGTCTGGCTGAGGAATAAACATCGGTTTCCAACCAGTGCACAAGCCCGCCGGGAAGCAGTAAACTGCTTCCCGGTTTTTATGTGACATTAAGTAATATATACTTGACATTTCATCAAACATGTGCTACTATACTCCCGAGGTGATGATATGGCGAAGAACCTAAATATGAAAGCGGCCCGGGCCCAGAAGGATATGAGCCAAAAGGATCTGGCCGCGGCGGTGGGCGTGTCCCGCCAAACCATCAACGCCATCGAGCAGGGGGAATACAACCCCACCATCAAGCTGTGCCGGGCCATCTGCCGGGCGCTGGGAAAAACACTGGATGCATTATTTTGGGAGGATGAAGACAATGAAAAAGAGTAATCTGGACGAAATGCAGGAGCAGGCCCTTTTGAAAATCGAGCACAACGGCTGCTGGCTGGCCTTCTGGGGCCTATTGGCCACAATGGCAGTGGAATGCCTGCTGGGAATGCCTGGTAAGGCAATTCTGGGAGAATGGGTGGTATTCATGGTGCTCAGTCTCTATCTCGTCATTGGCTGTCTGCGCCGTGGGATCTGGGATCGGCGGCTGAAGGCCAACTGGCAGACCAATCTGGCAGCCAGCGCCATTGCGGGAATCTGCGTCGGTATTTTCACCATCGTCATCAACCCTTATCTGGAAGAAGTGCTGGATTATGTGTTGGTATTTGCCCTCGGTGGAGGCTTCACCTTTGTCCTCTGTTTCGCCGCATTGACTCTGTGCGCCAAGCTGTACAAAAAGCGCCGAGAAAAGCTGGATCAAGAATGATGCGTTTCCGAAAAAAACCGCAGAGCCTGGAAAACCCAGGTTCTGCGGTTTTGTTATACTTTCCTCTGCATATCGATGCTGCGGATGGTGAAGCCGCACTTTTGGTAAAAGGCCACGGCCCCGTCGTTCTGGGGGTATACCCCCAATTGGAGGTCGGTGCAGCGGAAGGCTTTGGCCAGCGCCCGAACCTCCGCCATCATTTCCATGCCGATGCCTTGCCCCCGGAGGGAATCTTGAACGCAGAATTCTTCGATTTGCATAACTCTGCGTTTCACCAGACCGGCTTGGCCGCACTCCCGGATAAGCAGCAGGGCGTAGCCCACAACCAGATTTCCAATCTTCGCCACATACAGCTGCCGCTGGCGGACGGCTTCTTGAAACCGTTTCAGCGGGTACAGTTCCTCGGCCGTTTCATACAGATCCGGCCGCCACTGAACGTGCAGTTCGTGCACCTGTCGGGCCAGGGTGTTAACCGCTTCCCTGTCCGCTTCTACAGCCAGCTCCAGCATTAGGCCAGCACCGCCTTGTGGAAGACCTTCTTGCCCTTGCGGATCTTTACGCCCGCTTTCAGCATCTCCTCGGTAACGGTAAACTGGGCAGAGGGCACCTTTTCGTCGTTGACCAGCACGCCGCCCTGCTCTACCAGCTGCCGGGCCTGCTTGTTGGAGGGAGCCAAGCCGCAGGCCACCATCAAATTCAGAATACCGATCTTTCCATCGGTAAGCTTGTCGGCGGAAATTTCCGTGGTGGGCATGTTGGCATCGTCGCCGCCGCCTACAAACAGGGCCTTGGCTGCGGCCTGGGCCTTGTTGGCCTCCTCCTCGCCGTGCACCAGCTTGGTCAGCTCGTAGGCCAGGATCTCCTTGGCCTCGTTCAGCTTGGCGTCCTTCCAGTCGGACATGGCGTCAATTTCTTCTAGGGGCAGGAAGGTCAGCATCCGGATGCACTTGAGTACGTCCGCGTCCTCCACGTTGCGCCAGTACTGGTAGAATTCAAAGGGAGAGGTCT
>CAMEWZ010000113.1 GCA_945946745.1 uncultured Clostridia bacterium
ACCCGGGACGCGCTGAGCGATACTCTGGGCAGCGTTTTTTCCGGGTTTTCCGAAATCGACGACGATTTTTATGACGAATTGGAGGAAAGTCTGATCCTGGCGGATCTGGGCGTGGACACGGCGGTGAAGGCCACTGACCGGCTGCGCAAGGCCGTCCGGGAGCAGCATCTCAAATCCACGGAGGAGGCCAGAACGGCCTTGAAGGAGATCCTGGTGGACATGCTGTCCGTGGGGGATACGGAATTGAATCTCTCCACCAAGCCATCCGTGATCCTGGTCATCGGTGTCAACGGCGTGGGTAAGACCACCACCATTGGCAAGATTGCCAAGCAGCTGGTTGACCAGGGGAAAAAGGTACTTTTGGTGGCGGGGGATACCTTCCGGGCCGCTGCCGCCGATCAACTGGAAATTTGGGCGGGCCGTTCCAGCGCCATGCTGGTGCGTCAGCACGAGGGCGCCGACCCGGCCTCCGTTGTCTTTGACGGCATCCAGTCCGCCAAGGCCAAGGATGTGGATGTGATCCTCATTGACACCGCCGGACGGCTGCACAACAAGACCAATCTGATGAATGAGCTGAACAAGATCAGCCGCATTGTGGATCGGGAACTGCCGGAGGCGGCCAAGGAAGTGCTGCTGGTGCTGGACGGCACCACAGGGCAGAACGGCCTCATTCAAGCCAAGCAGTTCAAGGAGATCGCCGGGGTCACCGCCATTGCCCTAACCAAGCTGGACGGCACCGCCAAGGGCGGTATTGTCATCGCGGTGGCGGACGCGCTGCAAATTCCTGTGAAGTTTGTGGGCGTAGGCGAGCAGGCGGAGGATTTGATGCCCTTTGAGGCAAAGGCGTTTGTGGAGGCGTTGATTTAAGACATGAAAGTCGTATTGGCAAGCAAAAATCCGCACAAGCTGATAGAGATCAGCAAGATCACGGAGCAGTTCGACATGGAGCTGGTTCTGGAGTCGGAGTTGGGCGTGGACATCGATGTGGAGGAAACCGGAACCACCTTCGAGGAAAACTCCTTCCTCAAGGCGGAGGCGGTGATGAAGGCCACGGGCCTGCCCGCTCTGGCGGACGATTCCGGCATCGCGGTGGACGCCCTAAATGGAGAACCGGGCATCTATTCCGCCCGGTATGGGTTTGACGACACCCTGGACGACTGGGGACGGCTGCAGCTGCTGCTGAAAAATACGGAAACTGTCCCCGACGGCCAGCGCCAGGCGAAATTCGTCTGCGTCATCACCCTGGTGACGCCGGAGGGCCAGACCATCCAGGCCCGGGGAGAGATCCACGGGGAGCTGCTTCGGGAGCCTCGGGGAGAAAACGGCTTCGGCTATGACCCCATCTTTTACTATCCCCCCTTGGGCAAGACCACGGCGGAGCTGGCCCCGGAGGAAAAGAATCGGGTTTCCCACCGGGCCAATGCTTTAAACGTGTTTTATGAGAAATTAAAGGAGGCAGGTTATGCTCACAAGTAAACAGCGTGCCGAATTCCGGGCTCAGGCCAACACCCTGGAAACCACTTTGATGGTGGGCAAGGACGGCGTTACGGAGGCGGTCATTGCGGAAGCGGACCGGCTGCTTACCGCCCGGGAACTGGTGAAGGGGAAGGTGCTGGAAACCGCCTTGATGAGCGCCCGGGAGGCCTCCGACGCCATTTGCCAGGCAACCGGTGCCGACGGCATTTCCTGCGTCGGTTCCAAATTTGTGATTTGGCGTTTCAGTGAAAAGTGCCAGGCGGAGCGCAACCAGACCGGCCGGGCCAAGCGGAAGGAGACCCCCAAGAGCAAGGCGGATCCGGTGGGCAAGGCTGCCCGTGCCCGCCGCCAGGCGGCCCGGGAGGCCCGGGAGCAGCGCAACCAGTATTTCCGGGAGCAGGCCATCGAAAAAGCCATCGAGCGGGATCGGGAGCGGCAGCTTCGCAAGCAGGAGCGGTAACGCTACAGAAAAAGCGGATAGACAGGAGAGATGGATATGGAACGAATCGGCATTTACGGCGGAACCTTTAATCCTCCTCACATGGGGCACATCCAGGCGGCCCAGCGGGCAGTGGAAGTCTTGGAATTGGACAGACTCCTGTTGATCCCCGATCGAATCGCCCCCCACAAGGACTTGCCGGATAATTCTGCCACAGCCTGGCAGAGATTGGAAATGCTGAAGCTTGCCGTTGCGGGACAGCCCAAAATGGAGGCCTGCGACATTGAGCTGAAGCGGGAAGGCCCCAGCTATACCTATGAAACGGTGGAGCAGCTTCGGCGGCAGTATCCCCAGGCCCAACTCTATTTGCTGATGGGAACAGACATGTTCCTGTCCTTTGACACCTGGCGGGAGCCTGAGCGGATTCTGCAAAACACGGTGCTGGCTGTTGCCTACCGGGGGGAGAAAGGCGAGCAGGAGATGGTGGAGGCGAAAAAAGACCTTTTGGAAGGTCAGGGCGCCAAGATTCTGCTGCTGAATAATCCGGTCAACGCCATTTCCTCCACCCAACTGCGCCGTCTGTTGGCCTTCCGGTGCGCGGAGGGGTTCCTGCCCCATGATGTGGCCGGGTACATTCAAGAAAATGGGCTGTATGATGTATCAGCCGCCTGGAAAAATCTTCCTATGGAGCAGCTGGAGCATGTGGTTGTCAGCTTGCTGAAGCCCAACCGGGTGGCCCATGTGTTGGGATGCCGGGATACCTGCGTAGAACTGGCCAAGCGCTGGGGAGCGGATACAACCGACGCTGCCCGGGCTGGCTTGCTGCACGACATAACAAAAGCCCTGGACGGCCCCTTACAATTGACATTGTGCCAGGCATATGGTAAAATACTCAGTGATTTTTCCAGAAAATACCCCAAAACCCTACACGCGTTGACAGGTTCCCTGGTTGCGGAGCGGATTTTTGGGGAAAATGAGGCTGTGGTTTCCGCTATCCGCTATCATACCACGGGAAAGGCGGATATGAATCTGTTGGAAACCATCGTATATGTGGCAGACTATATGGAGCCGAACCGGAGCTTTCCCGGCGTGGAGCGGCTGCGGGAGCTGGCCTTCTCCGATCTGCGCGCCGCGCTGAAGCTGGGCCTGGAAATGACCATGGAGCATTTGAAGCGCCAGGGAAGTGAGGTCTCCCCGGAATCCCGGGAGGCCCTGGCCTGGCTGAACGGCTGATAGATTTCCCAGAAAGGATCAATGCTATGTTAACACCCAAAGAAATCGCCTATGAAGTAACCAAAGCGCTGGATGCCAAGAAGGGCATGGACATCAAGCTACTGAAAATTGATTCCGTCAGCAGCCTGGCAGACTATTTTCTGATCTGCACCGGCACCTCCAATACCCACGTCAAGACCCTGTGCGACTACGCCGAGTATACTCTGGAGCAGCTGGGAGAGCCCATGCTGGGCCGGGAGGGACACCGGGGCAGCGCCTGGGAGCTGCTGGACTACGGCACCATTGTTGTCCACGTATTCACCGAGGAAGCCCGGCGGTTCTACGACCTGGAACGGCTGTGGGCGGATGCAGAGGTTGTGGATTTGAAGGAAATTATTCCCGAAATGCCGGGCTGAAATAGTTGACAATTGATAGTTGACAGTTGACAATTGACAATTATGGGATCCCCTTCGGGGATGATTGAAATTTGCCCCGTAGGAACTCCTTAAAATTCAACGCACACACGAGATTATTGCCGCGTAAGGCACGCGGTTTAAGAGAGGAATGTTCGCCATGAACTACGATTTTGCAAGGATTGAAGCCAAGTGGCACAAATACTGGGAGGAGCACGACACCTTCCACACGGATGTGTGGGATTTCTCCAAGCCCAAGTATTATGTGCTGGATATGTTCCCTTACCCCTCCGGCGTGGGCCTGCACGCAGGTCATCCCGAGGGCTATACCGCCACGGATATCATGTCCCGGATGAAGCGGATGCAGGGCTACAACGTGCTGCACCCCATGGGCTATGATTCCTTTGGCCTGCCCGCCGAGCAGTACGCGGTGAGCACCGGCCACAATCCCAACGGGTTTACCCAGAAGAACATCGAGACCTTTTCCGCGCAGCTGAAGGAACTGGGCTTCGACTATGACTGGTCGAAAATGATTGCAACCTCGGATCCCTCCTTCTATAAGTGGACCCAGTGGATTTTTAAGAAGCTCTACGAGGCGGGCTATGCCAAGCGTATCGAAATGCCGGTGAACTGGTGCGAGGAATTGGGCACCGTGCTTTCGAATGATGAGGTCATCGACGGCAAGTCCGAGCGGGGCGGCTATCCCGTGGTCAAAAAGAACATGATGCAGTGGGTCATTGACCAGCCCGCCTTTGCCGAGAAGCTGCTGGAGGGGCTGAACGAGATCGACTGGCCGGAATCCACCAAGGAAATCCAGCGCAACTGGATCGGCAAGTCTACCGGCGTGGAGGTGGATTTCCAGCTGGTAGGCGGCGGCGAATTCTCCATCTACACCACCTGTATCGAAACCATTTACGGCATCACCTTCATGGTGCTGGCGCCCGACGGCAAGATTGTCCAGTCCCTCATGGATCGGGTGCAGAACAAGGAAGAAGTCCAGGCCTACATCGACGAGACCTTGAAAAAGAGCGACATGGATCGCACGGACTTGAACAAGGGCAAGTCCGGCTGCCGGCTTCAAGGAGTTTATGCCATCAATCCCGTCAACGGCAAGGAAGTGCCGGTATTTATCGGCGATTTCGTGCTGGCAAACTACGGCACCGGCGCGGTCATGGCTGTGCCCAGTCACGACCAGCGTGACTTCGAGTATGCCCAGGTTCACAACATCCCCATGATCCAGGTCATTGAAGGCCGCGATGTGTCCGAGTGTGCCTTTGAAAAGCAGGACTATCTGGGCAAGGGCTGCAAGCTGATTCATTCCGAGGAGTTCACCGGTCTGACGGTGGAGGAGGCCAAGGAGGCCATCACCTGCAAGCTGGAAAACATGGGCGTTGCCCGGAGAAAGAACAACTACCACTTCCGGGAGTGGATTTTCGCCCGTCAGCGCTACTGGGGCGAGCCGGTTCCCTGCGTGTATACCGACGACGGAAAGACCTATTTCCTGCCGGACGAGGAGCTGCCGCTGATCCTGCCCGAGCTGGAGGATTACAAGGGCCGCAACGGCCAGGCGCCTTTGGAGAACGCCACCGAGTGGAAGCAGTATGATAAAAACGGTATCCACGGCGTTCGGGAGACCTCTACCATGCCCGGCAGCGCCGGTTCTTCCTGGTATTACATGCGCTATATCGATCCCAACAATGACAAGCAGCTGTGCGATCCTAAGCTTCTGAAGCACTGGCTGCCGGTTGACCTGTACGTGGGCGGCCCGGAGCACGCCGTGGGCCATCTGATGTATTCCCGGATCTGGAACCGATTCTTGTACGACGAGGGCATTTCTCCTGTGAAGGAGCCGTTCCAGAAGCTGGTGCATCAAGGCATGATCCTGGGCGAGAACGGCATCAAGATGGGCAAGCGGTTCCCGGAGTTCGTGGTCAACCCCAGCGACATCGTCCGGGACTACGGTGCGGATACCCTGCGGCTGTATGAGATGT
>CAMEWZ010000114.1 GCA_945946745.1 uncultured Clostridia bacterium
TCCTATAAAAAACTTCCATTCTTGCGAATGAAAGTTTTTTATTGAATATCAGTATCAGCGCAGATCCATCAGCTTGGGCAGGGGACTGCCAAGCAATGGGCGGCACCACTGCTTAAAGGCCTCGGTGATCCCGTTGCCCTCGGCGTTGATGAATTCCTCGGGCAGCTTCCGCTCGGTCATCATGACCTGCCGGATATCCGCCAGGAAGGTTTCGCAGCGGTAGGTGTCCCCGGGAACCCGGCGCAGGGCCACCATTTTGCCGCTTTCACCGGCGGTGACGGCGTCCACCGCAGCCCGGCCGCAGCGTTCCGCCTCGTCCCGGTCGGTTTCGCTCTGCCACAGGATGGAGGCCCGGCCCAGCAGGCCCGGTTTTTCCGCCCGGGCCTTGTAGCCCAGCTCTTTGATGATCAGATTCGCAAGATGAGAACCCACATCGCCAAAATAGGTAGCCCGGCCCACCGTGAAGATCGGCTCCACAATGGGCTTGCCGCCGGCGTAGTGCAGTCCCTCGCTGGCCACCACCACACCATGCCCCTTGGTGTCAATGAGCTTCTTTACGTCCCGCAGGAAAGCTGCTTGATCAAAGTCCCGCTCCGGCAGGTAGATCAGGTCGGGGCCGTGGGCATAGCTGTCTGTAGCCAGGGACGCGGCGGCAGTGAGCCAACCGGCATTCCGGCCGGAGGTTTCCAGCACCACCACATGGATGGGCAGACCCTCCACATCGCAGCACAGCTCGGCGGTGCTGCCCGCCACATACCGGGCGGCGCTGCCAAAGCCGGGGGCGTGGTCGGTGACGGCCAGGTCGTTGTCCATGGTCTTGGGGATCCCAATGACGCCGATGCCGTTGGCGGCGCATTCGGCATAGAGCTTGCCGCAGGTGTCCATGGTGCCGTTGCCGCCGTTCATCAGCACATATTGGATGTTGTGCTTGCGCAGGATGGGCACCATGGCCTCATATTCCGGCTTTTCCAGAGCGTCCCGGCTGGTGCCGATGGCGGAGGCGGGGCTGCTCAGCAGGCCGCGGAGCTGATCGTCAGCATAGTCCGTCACATCCTTGATTTGCTCCCGCAGAAAGCCGCCGGTGCCGCCGATGGCGACCAGCACCCGGTCAACCCCGGGGCTGCTCTGGGCCTGGCGGATTGCCCCGTAGAGGGAGGCGTTGATCACGGCGGTGGGGCCGCCGCCGTGCATGATAATCAGATTGCCAGCCATAGTCGGCTCCTTTCCGTTTTACCCCTGGTAAGGCTCGTCCTTCATGCACAGGTGGACGGCGCCCAGCTTGAAGGTCTGGGGCAGGGCCAGAATCTTGGGGTTGGGGCCAACGTACTTCTTCATGGCGTCGGCCAGGGCCTCCTCAAAGGTGGCCCGGGTCTTGAGGCCCATGCCCCGGGCAATGCCCGGCTCCTGCGCACCGACAATGTAGATAGCGGAAGTGTTCATCTCCGCGATGTGGCCGCAGCTCATCATGGAGAAGCCGTGGAAGGGATGGAAGGCATTGGCGAAGCGGTATTTGCGGATATATTCCTCATTTGTAGCGAAGTACTCGCCGTAGCGATCCATATCCGGCAGGATGTTCATATGGTCGTGCTGGAACATTTCGTACAGTTCCCGCAGGTAGGGCCACCGCTCGTCGTGGAAGTAGCCGTTGCAGATGGAGGAGCAGATGATGACGCAGTTGTCCTTCATGACACGCTTGTGACGGATGACCTGAGCGGACAGAGCCTGCATCATCTGGATGGGGTTGGTGCCCATGCCGTCTCCGTAGTGGAAGTTCTGGGGCATACCAAAGACCATCACATCATACTTCTCCTCCGCGAAGGGAACGTAGGTACGCTTGTCGGCCACTTCCCAGGAGATGGGCTGCATCACCTTGGCATAGCCGGAGAAAATGGCGATCTGACGGGAATAGGTGTCCAGCACCGCGTCGCAGCAGAAGAAGGGATGGCCCATCTTCTCCTCCATGAGCTGGCCGATCTCGTCGAACTTGGTACGCATCAGGCTGTGGCCGGACACCGGGGTGAAGTCGGCCCGGTGCATGACCTTGGGAACGTGGTGGCTGGCAATGGAGCGCCAGTGGGTGATGCCGGTGGCGCAGTGCTTGTAGCCGCCGGAGTAGCCGCCGTAGGGGTTGCCCTGGGTGTGGCCGATGAGGATGGGGATGTCGCAGTCAAAGACGTACTTGTTCATCAGCACCGGGTCGCCCCGCTTCGTGGTGCCCAAGTCCACCATGTGGTCGTAGTCCTCGGAATCGTGGGAGGTGATCTGGTTGGTGTAGTAGAACTCGTCAAACAGCTCCTGGCCCAGAATCTGCTTCATTTCGGACACGGTAGCCCGGGGATGCAGGCCGTTGGAGAACATGAACAGAATGTCCTCCTTCCGCACACCCCCGGCGTACAGCTCGTCCAGGCAGGCCCGGATAGCCACCTTCCGGTGGGCGGTGGGCTGGCAGCCGCCCTTGACGATGTCGGGAATGACGAACACCACGGTCTTGCCGGGAGCGGCCAGTTCCTTCAGCGCGGGCATGCCGTAGGGGTGCCGGATGGATTCCAGGGTGGCGGCATACAGGCTGTCCCAATCCTGGGGCAGGCATTCGGGATCGGGCACGGTGGTGCCGGGGATGAACACATCGGTGTTGTCGGGCAGGTTGGCAGACATCAAGCCGTGGCCGTATTCAAAGTCCAGTTTCATAGTATTTTCTCCTTATTTTCCAAGATAGGTGCGGATGATTTCTAAGTATTCCTCGGGGTAGAAGCCAATTTCCCCCTGGAATCGGGTCAAGGCGATCAAGCCGCCGTCGATTTCCGGGATGGAGGCCAGCATTTCGGCGTTGTCCACCTTCAGACCGCCGCCGTAGACCACATCGATGCCCCCGGTGACTTCCTTGACGAACCGGGCGATTTTGGTGATGTAGTCCTTCCCGGCAGGGGTTTTGCCGGGGCCGATAGACCAGATGGGCTCGTAGCCGATGACCACTTTGCTCTTGTCCACGCCGTCCAGGCCAATCTCCAGCTGCTCCCGCAGCACCTCGTCCCAGCGGTCAAGCTCGGTATCCTTCTCGCCGATGCAGTACAGCACGGTCATGCCGTTTTCCACAGCCAGCCGGATCTCCTGGTTCAGCAGCCGGTTGACAGCCTTGGTGTCGGTGACACCGGCCTCCGCCAGAATGCCCATCTTGTCATTGCGCTCCTCGCAGTGGCCGATGATGGTGGCATTCACGCCGCAGGAGAGCATGGCGGACACGGGACGGTTGGTGGTGAAGGCGCCGAAGTTGCCGCCGATGGCGGTGTTCATCCGGTACACGCTCTGGCAACCGATCTGCACGGGGCTGCCTTCACTGCGGGCAGCGGCGGCGCCCAGAATGTGGGCCTCGGGGAAATACTGAACGAATTCCACCTCGGAAGGATCGTATTTCTTAAGGGCTTCCTGGGTGTTCTTCACGATGTAGCCGCCCCATTCATTCAGAGGCGCGATGCGGTTGACACCGCCGTAGCTGACCGGTACGTCAAACCGTTTTAGGTTCAGAAAAATATGCTTCATACTTAAATACCTGCCTTCTGATAACGCTCTGCCATCTGCTCACAGGTGACCAGTTCCACCAGGTGGGCCTTGCGGAAGGAGCCGAACTGCACCAGCAGCGGGGCGCAGGCGTCCACCACGCCGTCGCGCATGCACTGCATCAGCCGGGACACATCCTCGTCCTTCTCCTGGCCGTAGAGGATGGCATCCATCACGGAAGCAACGTAGTTCCGGGGATCCACGTTCTTGGGATTGGCGGCCATGGCCTCGTAAACGGCGCCGATGGAGGGGCTGTTTTTCAGTTCGGGGTACTTGGTGAACAGACGCATCACATTGCGAGTGCAGGCCAGCCGGATATCGGTGTCCACATTGATCTTGTTGATGCCGCACTTGGCCACTTCCACCAGCTGGGCCACATCGATGCCAAAAGCGTCCACCAGCTTGCCGCCCAGGGCGTTGATCTGCTCCACGTAGACCTGGGGGACGGTGGAGGAGCCGTGGCTGACCAGATATCCGGTGATGCCCTCGTGCTGGATGCACTCCTTAATGGCGATGGCGATTTCGTTGCGGATCTTGGCGTCCTTGCCCTTGTTGGGGCCGTGGCAGGTGCCGTAGCTGATGGCCAGGGCATCGCAGCCGGTTTTCTTGAAGAAGTCCACCGCCTGCAGGGGGTTGGTGTAGGTGGAGGTGGCGGAGAAGACGTGATCCTCCACGCCCGCCAGAACGCCCAGCTCGCCTTCCACGGTGACGCCGTAGGGATGGGCATACTTGACGACCTCCCGGGTCAGGGCCACGTTGTCCTCGTAGGGCAGGCTGCTGCCGTCGATCATCACGGAGGTATAGCCGCCATCGATGCAGGCCTTGACGGATTCCAGCGTTTTGCCGTGATCCAGGTGCAGGGCAACGGGAATGGTGCTGTCCGCGCCGAACTTCTTGACGATGTCGCCGATGTTCTTTGCGCCCTTCCGCTTTCCCTCCGCAGAGCCGTGCATGAAGTCCAGCTCGCCGCCCATAAAGGCGTTGGAGGCCTCCGCTCCTTGCAGAATCGCGGGGGAACCCAGCAGTTCATGGATTCGGATGGCAGATTCGATCTGGCCGAAGCTGTTCATGTTGAAGGCAGCCTGGCCGTAACGATAGCGGTCAGCGGCCTCCAGAATCGCGCGCATGGGGACAAGTGCCATAGTGATGTACCTCCTGTAAGGATGATTTGTAAATATTTAAGAATTTTAATTAAAAAACTCCCATAAAGAAAAAGCCTTGACCTTCCGTCAACCACCTGGCTTTTCTTCATACAAATTATAGGGATGCGCACGGCAAAAGTCAACACAATCCGGGGGAGTTTTCCACGCCCCAATCAAAGATTGGCAGATTCGGCAAAAAAGGGGTTTTGATTTCGGGGAAAATTACCAGTCTGCCCGGGCTGGAAAACAGGAGCGGCTATTCCGGACTCGCCTCCAGAAGCAAGGCTTTTACCGCCAAGGCCGCCGCGTACCGGGCGCCGCCGAAGGCATCGTAGGGGATAAACGTGACCGCGGAATGATGAATGGAGGGATCATAGATATTTTCCTGGAGAACGGACAGCAGCCGCTCTTGATTTTGCCGGAACTGCATCAAATGGGCATCCACCAGGACGGTCTCCGGGCTGATGAGGTTCATGATGCTTGCCAGGGAAATGGCCAGATGCCGGATCGCGTCATTGACGATCAAGTTCACGGCCCGGTCGCCGCATTCCTGGGCGGACAGCACATGGTCGATGGTCAGCTCCTCCGGAGAGGCGACAAGCTCGGTTAACAGAGTGCCGGTTCCGGCGCGCATCATGGCGCGGCAGCGGCGAAGAACCGCCTTTTCGCTGGAAATCGATTCCAGGCAGCCGTTTTTCCCGCAGACCGGGCAAGGGGGGCCGTTGGGGTCTACACTGGTGTGTCCAATCTCTCCGGCGCC
>CAMEWZ010000115.1 GCA_945946745.1 uncultured Clostridia bacterium
ACACGGCGGATTCAGATGATTTTCCAAGACCCAATGTCCTCACTGAACGAACGCGCCAAGGTGGACTATATTGTCAGTGAGGGACTGTATGCCGGCGGCCGCCGTCTGCCCGAGGAGGAGCGGAAGGCAAAGGTGGCGAAAGCCCTGTCCGACGTGGGCCTTCTTCCCGAGTTTGCCAGCCGGTTTCCCCACGAGTTTTCCGGCGGCCAGCGTCAGCGGATTGGCATTGCCCGGGCGCTGATTATGGAGCCGGACTTCATCATTGCGGACGAGCCCATTTCCGCCCTGGATGTGTCCATCCGGGCCCAGGTGCTGAATCTGCTGTCCGATCTTCAGAAGAAGCGGAATCTGACCTACCTGTTCATTGCCCATGACCTTTCGGTGGTTCGCTTCATCTGTGACCGGATCGCCGTCATTCACAAGGGCAAGATCGTGGAGCTGGCAGAAAGCGAGGAGCTGTTCGCCCATCCGCTGCACCCGTATACCCAGGCGCTGCTGTCCGCCATCCCGCTGCCCGACCCCATCGCGGAGCGGCAGAAGAAGCTGATCGTCTATGACCCACAGTGCCATGCCTATTCCGAGACGAATCAGCCAGGTTGGCAGGAAATCCGCCCCGGACATTTTGTCCTTGCCAGCGAGGAGGAGCTGGAAGCCTACCGGAAACAATTATAGAATGTGCTGATCGGTTTTACGCAGCTGTTCCCCTTTATCGAATGAACACCCTCCACGGTAGGGCGGCTTGCCCTCAAGCCGCCAAACAGCAATTTTGCGCCCTACGCGCCTTGCCTCTCCCTCTGGGAGAGGTGCCCCCGATAGGGGGCGGAGAGGGCCCTCTCCGTCAGCCTGACGGCTGCCACCTCTCCCATAGGGAGAGGCAAGGGGTGCGGTGCTAATTAACAAAATTCCCCTTTTGCTGCATTAACCCGATCAGCATATTATAGAAAATGCTTTTTTGCAATCAGAACACCATGGCGTGTTCTGATTGCACCCATTTTCCCTTTTGAGGTGACTGTTATGATCGATCCCAAGCCGCTGTTCCCCGGCGCCCGGGTGGCGCTGGTGGCGCCGTCCTCCGCCGTACCGGAGGAAAAACTGGCTCCAGCCCTTGCCCTTGTCCGGAGCCTGGGGATGGAGCCGAAGTTGTATCCGTCCTGCTATTATGCCAACCGGGACGGGTATCTGGCCGCTTCCGACGCCCAGCGGGCGGCGGATATCCAACAAGCATTTGCCGACCCAGCCATCGATGGGATTTGGTGCATTCGGGGCGGCTATGGCGCCCACCGGCTCCTGCCGCTGCTGGACATGGATTTGATCCGGCGCAACCCCAAGTGGTTCGGCGGCTATTCCGATGTCACCGCGCTGCACACCTGCTTCAATCAGCTTGGGGGTTTTGCGACCTTCCACTGCACCATGCCCTCCACAGAACCCTGCCCCGATGCGTATACCCTGGATTATCTGAAAAAAGCCTTGTTCGGCGGCCTTTCCGGGGCCCTTTCCAATCCGGAAGGCCAGCCGATGGGTACACTGGTGCCCGGCAGCGCGGAGGGCATTCTCTGCGGCGGCAATCTTTCTCTGATTGCCGCGTCCCTTGGCACGCCTTGGGAGCTGGACACCAAGGGGAAGATCCTCTTTCTGGAGGACGTTGGGGAAAAGACCTACCGGCTGGACGGGATGCTGACCCAGCTGCGCAACGCCGGAAAATTCCGGGACTGCGCCGGTATCCTTCTGGGGGCCTGGACAGACTGCACCCCGGAGATCCCGGAGCGGACGCTGAGCCTTCGGGAGATTTTCCATCAGCTCATCGTCCCGGCAGGCAAACCCGCCGTTATGGCGCTTGCCTGCGGGCACTGCGCCACCACCATGGCGCTGCCCCTGGGCCGAAAATGCCAGCTGAACGCGGATACCTGCGAAATTGTGCTGAAAGAGAGGTAACAATGGACAATCTTCCCAACCGCTTGGCAGCGGTTATGGACGCGTTTCCCGCAAAAACCGCGCTGTACTGCGTCGATCTCACCACCGATACCCCCATCGCCGCCATTCGGGAAAAGGAGCGGGTTGTCTCCGCCTCTACCATCAAGGTGCCCATCCTGTGCTGTGCCCTCCAGGATGTGCTGGAGGGGAAATTCTCCTTGGAACAGGTGGTTCCCATTTCGGCCCAGGACTTCTGCGAGGATACCGAGGTTTTTGAGCCGAACTACCGTCAAGATGGCGCAAGCCTTTGGGAGATGCTGTATTGGATGATCGTATCCAGCGACAACACCGCGACCAACGCCATCATCACCCTGCTGGGCTTCGAGCACGTCAACCGCTACTGCCAGCGCATCGGTTTGACCCAGACCTCCCTTCAGAGGAAAATGCTGGACTTTCCAGCCATAGCCCAGGGGCGCAACAATTATACCTCCCCCGCCGATCTGTACCGCGTTTTCTCCCGAATGTACCATGGGGAGATCTTGAACCAGCCGCTGCGGGAGATTGCGTTCGATTTTCTGACCCGCTGCCGTCACACGGACGCTTTGCAGCGTTATATCCCGGATCCTGTTGCCGTGGCGCATAAGCCCGGCGGGCTGGATCATCTGAACCATGACGCGGGGATCTTCCTGCTGAAGAACCGCCCCTACTATCTGGGTATTTTTACCTGGGACGGCCCCGCGCTGGATGGCCAGCCCCAGCAAAACCGGCTGATTGGCCAGCTGTCCCGTATGATCTATGATGCTGTGAAGGGAGGAAATTTGGAATGAAAGCAATTGTCACGGCGCCAGTATGCGCCCTGCGGGCTGCCCCCGCCCGGGAAAGCACCCTGGTGGATGAAGCGCTGTACGGCATGGTGGTGGAGCTTCTGGAGCAGGCTGCGCCTGGCTGGTACCGGGTGCGTACCCACTATCGCTATGAGGGCTTTGTCTGCGGGGAAAGCCTGCTCCTTGGCGACGAAACCGCCTCTGCCTGGGAGGCGCAGCCAAAAAAAGTCATTCGCAATAAGAATTTCTGCGATGTGCTGTCCGCACCCAAGGTACAGGGCTGGATTCTGACAACCCTTCCCAGGGGCGGAATCGTCTGCGTTGTGGGTCAGCCGTCGGGCGGCTGGCAGCAGGTGCGCCTGGCGGACGGCCGCACCGGTTTTCTGCCGGAGAGTATCCTGGCCGAGTATTACACGGCCCCCTTGTCTTCTGACGAAGGTATCCTGCGGCAGGCGCTGGTGGATGTGGCCATGCTCTACCGGGGCACCCATTACCGCTGGGGCGGCAAGTCCCCCATGGGGATCGACTGCTCCGGCCTTGTCTCCATGGCCTATATGCTCTGCGGCATTCTCATCTATCGGGACGCCGACATCCGGGAGGGCTTTCCCATTCGGAAGATTCCCATCGAAGCCGTGAAGCCTGGCGATTTGCTGTTTTTCCCCGGTCATGTCGCCATGTATATCGGGCATGGCCGCTACTGCCACAGCACAGGCAAGGTCGGAGACAACGGCTTTGCCGTCAACTCTCTCATCCCCAGTGATGCCGACTACCGGGAGGATCTGCGGGAGAAGCTCACACAGGTGGGCACGTATTTCTAAGAAAGGACGGTTTTTATGAAGGTTTTTCTATCCGCAGATATGGAGGGAACCTGCGGGATCGCCTCCTGGGCGGAGACAGAGCGCTCCACGCCATTTGACTATACGCCTTTGCAGAAGCAGATGACACGGGAGGTCGCGGCCGCCTGCCGCGGCGCCCTTGCCGCCGGAGCGGAGGAGGTTCTGGTCAAGGATGCCCACGACTCCGCCCGGAACATCGATCCCACCGCGCTGCCTCGGGGCACCCGGATGCACCGGAACTGGTCTGGAGATCCGCTGAGCATGATGACCGGCCTGGATCGGGAGCGCTTTGATGCCGTGTTTTTCACCGGCTATCACGCCTGGGCCAGCTGCCCCGGCAATCCCCTCAGTCACACCATGAATCTGCGCAACAACCGGGTCTTCCTGAACGGCACACTTTGCAGCGAATTCCTGCTCAATTCCTACACCGCCGGATATTACGGAGTGCCTGTGGCGATGGTCACCGGCGATCAAGCACTGTGCGAATTTGCCAAACAGCTGATCCCCGCAATCGTAACGGTGCCCGTGAATATCGGCCGGGGTGGTGGGATCACTGCCCTGCATCCGGACGAGGCGGTGGAACGCATTGAGGAGGCTGCAAGAAGAGCTGTTGCCAAAGCGGATTTGTGCCGTGTTCCGATGCCGGAGCATTTCCATATGGAGATCGATTTTATCAAGCATTCCGTTGCTTACTCCAAGAGCTTCTATCCCGGGGCAACGCTGACGGAGGATAAAATGGTTTGTTTTGACTCTGACGACTGGTTCGAGATGCTGCGGTTCTGCCATTTTGTCCTCAGTGACGGCTGATTTCCAGGTGCTCCAAGGGATGCGCATGTGGAAATGGAGCAGAAGGACGAAAGAGGCTGTAAAGAAATAGCCTCTTGGTAGTTTCGATTTGCGTTTCTATTTTATAATACGACCAAAGGGCTGATTCTTCTATGGAACCAGCCCCTTTTTACGGCTCCGTAGCCAGCCTGCCCAGACTTATTCATTGACATTTTTTCCCCTTTGCGGTAAGATGCAAGCAAAGTGCAATTCTTTAGGAGATGTTGTCATGTTTGGTCTGGGAACCATAATCAATACCGCCGCCATTTTGGCTGGGGGCGTGCTGGGAGCGCTGTTCGGGCGGTTTTTAAGCGACAGCGCCCAGGATACCTTAACCAAGGTCTGCGGCGTCAGCACATTGTTTATTGCCATTACGGGAGCCTTGGAGCAGATGCTTTCGGTGGAGGGAAATACCATTGTCAGCAGCGGCGCCATGCTGATCATCGGATGCCTTGCCATCGGCGGGGTGATCGGGGAAACGCTGAACATCGAGGGGGCTTTTGAGCGGTTCGGGGAGTGGCTGAAGCGGAAAACCGGAAACGCCAAGGACAAGGGCTTTGTCAACGCTTTCGTTACCGCGTCCTTAACGGTATGCATCGGGGCCATGGCCATCGTTGGTTCCATCCAGGATGGGCTGACGGGAGACTATTCCATTCTGGCCACGAAAGCGGTGCTGGATCTGATTATCATTATGGTCATGAGCTGTTCTCTGGGGAAGGGCGCGGTGTTCTCCGCCATTCCGGTGGCCGTGCTCCAGGGCGGTATGACCGCTCTGGCAGGCCTTCTCAAGCCGGTGATGACCGAGGGGGCTTTGGCGAATCTGTCCTTGGTTGGAAATGTGCTGATCTTCTGCGTGGGCATCAATTTGGTATGGGGAAAAAAGGTGAAGGTTGCGAATCTGCTCCCGGCAATTCTGGCAGCGGTGGCGGCGGCTTTCTTGACGATTTAAGGAGGAACGGCTATGAAGCATATCTTGGTTTCCGGCCTGGTCAATGTGG
>CAMEWZ010000116.1 GCA_945946745.1 uncultured Clostridia bacterium
GAGGAGCCGGAGGCATATTCCGAGGAGCCGGAGGCATATTCCGAGGAGCCGGAGGAGTATCCCGAGGAGCCGGAAGAACCGGCATCTCCGGAATTTGAGGATCAGCCGGTGGAGGAAGCGCCTCAAGAAAAGAAGGAGCGCAAGCGCCGTCCTCCCAAGGAGCGCAAGCCGCTGCCCAAAATCGCGATGCCCAGCATTTTCACCAAGTTTTTTGACCTGTATTTTGCCCCGGTGCTCCATAAGGAGCTGCGGGAGGCGCCGGTGGATCCGGACAATCCCCGCCGCCGTCGCAGAAAGACCCCGGGCCAGATTTTCAAGGAGGTTTATCTGCCGCCGCTGATTGCCTGTGTGTGCCTCATTTTGGTGCTGTCCTTTGGCATTGGCGCCATCTCCAACGCCATCGAGGCAAAGCGGGACGAGGACAGCCGAAAGCAGAGTCAGCTGGAATCCGTGGCCAGCGCCGCCCAGCTGGCGGAGCAGCGGAATCAGCAGCTGCTGGCGGAGGCCGAGGAGCTGGCTGCGGTCTATGATTATAACGGCGCTATTGAAAAGCTGGATTCCATCGGGGATCTGACCGCCTATCCGGATATCCAGACCAAGCGCTCGGAATACATCACCACCCAGAGCCAGCTGGTGGAATACAAGGATTATTCCATGATCCCCAATCTGAGCTTCCATGTGCTCATCGAGGACTTGACCCGGGCGCTGAAGGACGCGGATTTGGGCGGCCTGTACAACCGGAACTTTGTCAGCACCGGAGAATTCCGGAAGATTCTGGATCAGCTGTATAACAACGGCTATGTGCTGGTGGATTTCAACAGCTTTGTCGGTTCCAATACCGACCTTTCCGGCAACCAGATCTTTGAGCCGGTTTCCATTTGGCTCCCCGCCGGGAAAAAGCCGATCATGATCACCGA
Source organism: uncultured Clostridia bacterium (assembly GCA_945946745.1). GTDB lineage: Bacteria > Bacillota > Clostridia > Oscillospirales > Oscillospiraceae > Faecousia. The sequence goes on from CAMEWZ010000116.1 coordinate 918, forward strand.
AACCATGGTCAACTACTATAATTACATGATCGACGGCAATGATGACAAGGTGGCCGATGCCAACGGCGACGGCTTTGCCAGCCGCCTGGTGGTGAGCAATGGGGAGATCAAGGCCGAGTACGTCAGCGGCAGCGGCGAGACCCTGGTTGGCGATTATGACCTGGTGCCCATTTTGGAGACCTTCCTCAAGGAGCATCCCGACTTCTCTTATCGGGGCGCCCGGGCAACTCTGGCTGTCAGCGGATCGGAGGGCATTTTCGGCTACCGGTGTGTGTCGGATTATGTGGCCACCAAGGGCCAGGAGTATGTGGACGGGGAGATCGCCGGTGCGAAGGAGATCGTCCAGGCATTGCGCGACAAGGGCTACACGCTGGCCTGCTATACCTATAATAACCAGGCCTACGGTCAGCTCAGTGTCCAGCAGATCAGCGCCGACTTGCAGCTGTGGGCACAGAAGATTACCCCTGTCATCGGCAATGTGGATGTGTTGGTTTTTGCCAAGAACAGCAACATTACGGATTATAACGGCCAGGCCTTTAAGGCCATTTACAGTGCCGGGTTCCGGTATTTCGTGGCCCACGGCTCTGAGCCTTATGCGGAGGTCAACACCGGCTTTGTCCGTCAGAACCGGATCATGGTAACCGGTGAGAACATGGTTTGGTATTCCGATTACTTCACGAAGAGCAGCATTTTCGATCCGAATACGGTTGTGGATTTGGCAACCCGCGGCAGTGTTCCTAAGGGCTAAGGCAATACCGCGCAATGGGGGGCAGCGGGCTTCGGCGGAGCTTTTGCTGAATCTCCTTGCCCCATTATGCAGTGCTGCGCTAGAAAACGGAGTGCGCCGGAAGGATTTCCGGCGCACTTGCTTTGGGAGGGCATTTTTATGGACGTAAAGCCTGGAAAATACCGGCATTTTAAGGGCGGGCTGTATGAGGTCATCGGATTGGCCTCCCACTCGGAAACGATGGAGCCAATGGTGGTTTACCGTGCCCTTTATGGAGAGCAGGGGCTGTGGGTTCGTCCGGCATCCATGTGGCAGGAGACGGTAGACCGGGACGGTTACCATGGGCCAAGGTTTTGCTATCTGGAAGAATAGCTCCGCCATAGGAAGCGGGGACATCCTGGAAAACGCAAAGAAAACCTGTCATCGGGAACCGACCGATGAAAGGCTTTCTACTTTGGGGTAGGCTTATTCCAGTGTCAGATGGTTTTGCTCCAATGCCTTGCGGATGGCCGTGGCCAGCAGGGGCGCGAACAGCACGGCGACAGCGGCGTTGAAAATCGTGGCGGGAAGCTTGCCGATGACGGTCAGAAGGGCCGCGTCGGGGGTCAGTCCCTTGAGGAGCAGACCGTTGTAGAAGTAGCTTTTGGCCAGGTACAGCAGGGCATAGGTCACCGCGCCGGTGGCGGCGGCGATCACGGCCTTGCCATAGCCGAAGGGCTTTTTTCCACTGCGTACCACCAAGCCGGCGGCCAGACCATAGGCACCCTTGAACAGGAACGTGATCCAGCACTCGGAGATGTACAGCGGATTGGTCATATCATAGATGGCGGAACCGAGACCTGCGGCAGCGCCGCCCAGCCAGGGGCCGAGCAGAATACCACTGAGGGCACACATAATGTTGCCCAGGTGGAAGGACGTGGTGCCTGCGATGTCCAGAGGCAGGGTAATGCGAATGGCAGAGCCGACCACGGTCAGCGCGGCCATCAGCGCCGCAACCACCAGACGCTTGGTGGAAATGTTTGGCTTGTTGTTCATGTGGATTACCTCCCTTACTTGAATGAGGCCATTATAGCGAAAACTGGTAATAAATATAGAACCAATTTTAGATTGAAAAATAATACCAGATAGAAGAAGCGCCGGAAAAAACAAAGATTTTATCGAAAATGACTGAAAATTCAGAAAAGACTGTACAGATTTTCAAAAAGATGCTACAATACTAATACGGCAGTAAAAAATACAGCCAATTTGAAAGGGGACCGAACCATGAGACTGATTCGCGCGAAGGATTACGAGGATGTCAGCCGGAAAGCGGCCAACATCATTGCCGCACAGATTTATTTGAAGCCCGACTGCGTTCTGGGCCTGGCCACCGGCAGCAGCCCTGTGGGTACCTACAAGGAGCTGATTGCCAAATATGAATCCGGCGATCTGGATTTCTCCCAGGTGAAAACCGTGAACCTGGACGAGTATGTGGGCCTAAACAAGGAGCACGACCAGAGCTACGCTTACTTTATGCGTACCAATCTGTTCGACCATGTGAACATTGACCAAAGCAACTGCAACATTCCCAACGGCATGAATCCCAACGCGGAGGAGGAGTGCGCCCGGTATGACGCGGTAATCGACGCTTTTGGCGGTGCAGATCTACAGCTGCTGGGTCTTGGCCCCAACGGCCACATCGGCTTCAATGAGCCTGCGGACGCCTTTGCCAAGGGCACCAACAAGGTGGCGCTGACTGCTTCCACCATCGACGCCAACGCCCGGTTCTTTGCCACCCGGGAGGATGTGCCCACCCACGCCTACACCATGGGCATCGGCTCCATCATGAAGGCCAAGCGTGTCCTGCTGGTGGTCAACGGCGTGAACAAGGCTCAGGCCGTGAAGGATTGCTTCTTCGGCCTCATCAAGCCCCAGGCTCCCGGCTCCATCTTGCAGCTCCATCCCGATTTCACCCTAGTCGCCGACGAGGCAGCCCTGTCTCTGGTGCAGGATCTGCTGTAAGCGACTCCATAGTCCCGGACGCTTCTCCGATCCCCCTAAAGCAGATTGTGGAAAAACCCGAATCTGCTTTAGGGGGCTTCTTTGTCCAAAAGAAACCGCCCCTGGCAAATTAGCGGGAAATTAATAAGCGAGAATGGCAACTTCTTATTTACAGATACCCCTGTGATGTGGTATGATATCCTGTAAGATTCTATAATATAGGGGTTTTCACAATGAATTACATTGTTATGGATATGGAATGGAACCAGCCCTGGCCCGGTTCTCCATCCTCCAAAAAGGTGCTGCCCGTGCAGATTCGGGGCGAAATTATTCAAATTGGCGCGGTTCGGGTCACGCAGGAGCAGCAGGTGGCGGACGAATTTCAAATCATGATTCGGCCGAAATACTACCGCCATCTCAACCGCCGGGTCAGCAAGCTCACAGGCATCAAGGAGAACCGACTGCGGGAGGAGGGGGTTCCCTTCCCGGAGGCCATGGAGCGGTTTATCCAGTGGTGCGGGGAGGATATTGTGTTTCTGACCTGGGGCTTTGACGATATCGGCATCCTACGGGAGAATTTGCAGCTGTTCGGCATGGATACCGGCTTTACGGAGCGGTGGTACAATGCCCAGATGATCTTTAACGCCCAGACCGATGGCTCCAATTCCCAGAAGGCGCTGAAAACAGCTATGGAGCAGTTCGGCATTGAGGCCAGCCGCCCGGCCCATGACGCCCTGGGAGACGCCTACCACACGGCGCTGATCTGCGCCCGATTGGATTTGAAAAAGGGTGCGGCGGAATACGATGAGGCACTGAAAAGCCATGAAAACGGTTTCCATGGCGCGGAGCTGCCCGGCTGTATTGCCCGGAAGGTTTTTTACGATTACCCGGACAAGCGGGCCGCCCTCAGCGCCATGGCTGGGGAGGAGAACCTCTGCCCGGTCTGCGGCGGGCGGATGCTGGGCTCCCGTTGGTTTGCCCAGCCGGGACACCGGTATATGGATCTGGCAACCTGCCCGGAGGATGGGAAATTTCTGATCCGGGTGCGATTGTCCGTTCAGCCGGATGGTTTGGTGCGGGTCAGCCGGCTGACGTATGAGGCTACCTCCGAAGCGGCGGAGGCCTACGCCCGCCGGGTGGAAAAGGCCGACCCGGAGGATGCAGCCCGTCCCCGTCGCCGCCGCCGGAAAAAAAGTCCGGCGGCAAAGCAGGAGCCGCCGAAGGAAGAATACTGAAATGTGCTTATCGGTTTTACACAGCTGTTGTGCTTTTGCTGATTAACAGGCATCCCTGTAGGGCTTATCTGCCCTCAGCCCGCCGCCGCATTTCGAACCGCGTACCGCCGCTCCGCCGCAAGGTGGAAACGATACGAATTCTGCTTCGCAGGCGGCTTGTGGGCAAGCCGCCCTACGGAGGGTGTTCGTCAACGATATTCCCCTTTAGCTGCGTTAACCCGATAAGCATATACTGAAAAAAGCAACGGGAAACGAGCCCCGCTGCGGGAAAGAAACATGCCGGATAGGAACGTGCTTTCAAGAAAGCACGCGCTTATCCGGCATGTTTTGCGTCAATAGAACCACTGTACGGTCATTGCCGCCATGAAAAAGCCCACAAAATCCGCGAACAGAGCAGCGGGAAGGGTGTAGCGTGTTTTGCGGATCCCGGCTGCGCCGAAGTAGACGCTGATGGTGTAAAAGGTGGTTTCCGTGGAACCAAGCATCA
>CAMEWZ010000117.1 GCA_945946745.1 uncultured Clostridia bacterium
AGGATCCCATTTCCGAAGCCATTATCGATTCCTTTGAGCATCCCATTTCTTCCATCCACATCCAGGTGGTGGAGGAGCAAGTGAAGCTGGATATTGCATAAGGAAAAGCGCGGAGAGAAGTCTCCGCGTTTTTCGTTTGCGTCTATTCCCCACCACCGGGGCATATCCTTGCTTGAGGTGATGGGTATGGCGTATCGTGTGGAGTATGAGCCGGGAAAACGGGAGAAGCAACACAGCGGCCGATTTCCCATGCTGCTGGCAGGGTGCATTCTGGCGTTTTTGGTGCTGGTAAACAGTCTGTGGCCCCAGGGAGCGCAGGCATTGCGGCAATGGCTGATTCCGGGAAATCCGGTGGTGACGGTGGCCGCGCTGGAAAGCTTCGCGGAGGAATTAAAGGACGGACAGCCCATTTCGGATTCCCTGGAACGCTTTTGTAAGCGGATTTTGGATGATGGGAAAGCTGCGCGTTGATCCTTGGCTGTACTACATCGCCGCGCTGCTGGTGCTGACCCTGCCTTTGCGCTGGCTGCTGGCGGCGCTGACGGCGGGGGTAGTTCATGAGCTTTGCCACCTGGCAGCGGTGCGCGGGCTGGGCGGTCGGGTTTTACAGGTGCGGCTAAAGCCCGGCGGCGCGGCGATTGACGCGGTTTTGCCGGGGCAGGGCAGAGAGCTGCTGGCGATTTTGGCGGGGCCGGTTGGGAGTCTGCTGCTGCTCGGTGTGCACCGCTGGTTTCCAAGGCTTGCTCTGTGCGGCATGGTACAGGGACTCTTTAATCTATTGCCGGTGCGTCCCCTGGATGGGGGGCGGGCCTTGGAATTGGGTACGAAGCTGCTCTGTCCCGGCTGGGCGGAACGGATTCAGTTTGCCGCGGAATTGAGTGTTTTTCTCTGCGCCGGACTGACAGCCGGCGCTATTTTCGGAAGAGCGGCGCTGTGGCTGCTGGGGATTGGCTGGATTTGCCGCTGGTTATGGAGAAAAAAACCTTGCAAAGCGGGGCGAAACGGGGTACAATAGCCCTACTATGGATAACGAGGTAACACTATGACCGATATCAAGCAGCGCATTCTCCCCAGGGTGCAAAAGCCTGCCCGGTATACCGGCGGGGAATGGGGAGAAGTGAAAAAGGATAAAAAGGACGTCCGGGTTCGGGTGGCCTTCTGTTTTCCGGACACCTATGAGATTGGCATGTCCAATGTGGGTATGCGGATTCTCTACGGCGTGATGAATCAGATGGAGGGCGTCTGGTGCGAGCGGGTATTCGCCCCCTGGGGGGATATGGAGGCGGCTATGCGCCAGCATAATCTGCCCCTCTGGGCATTGGAAAGCCAGGATCCCGTTGGGGATTTTGATATGATCGCCTTTACCATCGGCTACGAGATGGCCTATTCCAATATTTTGAATATGCTGTCCCTGGCGGGCGTTCCGCTCCATGCCCGGGAGCGGCAGGATCTCAAAAACATGGTGTTCGCCGGAGGTGTCTGCGCCTTCAATCCGGAACCCCTGGCGGATTTTATCGACTTTTTCTCCCTGGGAGAAGGGGAGGACAGCACGGTGGAGATCGTGTCCCTCTATGACCGGGCCAAGACGGAAGGGTGGAGCAAGGACGCCTTCCTCCATGCGGCCGCCAAAATCCCCGGGGTCTATGTCCCCAGCTTTTACCGCCACGAATACAACCCGGACGGCACCCTGGCGGCGGTGGTTCCCCTGGAGGGCGCGCCGGAGACGGTGACCAAGCGGATCGTGGAGGATTTGGACAGCGCCTATTTTCCCACAAAAATGATCGTACCCTCCACGGAAATCGTTCACGACCGGGCAAATCTGGAGGTGTTCCGGGGCTGTATCCGGGGCTGCCGGTTCTGCCAGGCGGGCTTCAGCTGCCGCCCGGTGCGCAAAAAAAGCCCGGAGGTGCTCTACCGCCAGGCGGTGGAGACGCTGGCGCATTCCGGCAACAATGAGATCACCATTTCCAGCCTGTCCACCTCTGATTACCGGGGACTGAAGGAGCTGACGGACGCGCTGATTCCCTACTGCGCGGACAATAAGATCAACCTGTCGGTGCCCTCTCTCCGGGCGGACAACTTCTCCCGGGAGCTGATGGAAAAGCTGCAAACCGTGCGAAAAAGCGGCCTAACCTTTGCCCCCGAGGCCGGAACCCAGCGGCTGCGGGATGTGATTAATAAAAATCTGACGGAGGAGGAAATCCTAAATACCTGCACCCAGGCCTTCTCCGGAGGCTGGAACAGCGTCAAACTGTATTTCATGCTGGGGCTGCCCACAGAGACGGACGAGGATGTGCTGGGAATCGCGGAATTGGTCTACAAAATCATTCAGGCATGGAAGGAAAACGCCGTGAACAAAAAGCGGGGACTGCGGGTTCATGTGGCGACGGCTTATTTTGTGCCCAAGCCCCACACGCCTTTCCAGTGGGAAAAGCAGATCACACCCCAGGAATACCTGCGCCGGTGTAAGCTGCTCAAGTCCCATTTCTATTCCAAATCCATCGAATATGACTACCACAGCCCGGATTTAAGCCGCCTGGAGGCGGTGTTTGCCCGGGGCGACCGCCGTCTTGGCCCGGTGCTGGAGGCGGCCGTGGCCAGCGGCGCACGACTGGACGGCTGGGATGAGTATTTCGACTACGCCAAGTGGTTTGACGCCTTCCGGGCCTGCGGCGTGGACGAGAGCTTCTACACCACCCGGGGCTATGGGGAGGACGAGCTGCTTCCCTGGGATGCCATCGATGTGGGGGTCAGCAAGAAATTCCTGCTGCGGGAGCGGCACCGGGCTTACGAGGGCCTGGTCACGCCGGACTGTCGCCATGGCTGCGCCGGCTGCGGCGCCAACCAGCTGCTTCAGGAGGTGGCCTGCGATGCTTAGAGCGTTGTTTGAAAAGACGGGAAACGCGGTGTATCTTTCCCACCTGGATCTGATGCGGCTGTTTCAGCGGGCCTTCAAGCGGGCCGGGCTGCCACTGACCCACACCCAGGGCTTCAATCCCCGGCCGTCGGTATCCATCGCCCTGCCGCTGAGCCTGGGCATGGAAAGCCATTGCGAACTGCTGGACTTTTCCCTGGAAGGGGAGATACCGGACTATGGAGAGCTCCGTGACCGGCTGAATGAAAAGCTGGTAGAGGGCGTGCGCATTCTGCGGGTATACCAGGATGGAGAAAAGCTGAAAAACCTGGCCCTGCTGCAATGCCGCCTGACCCTGGAATATGACGGAGGGATTCCCCAAAACGCCGTGGAAAAACTGGAAGCCCTCTTTTCCCGGGACAGTCTGACCGTGGAAAAAAAGGGAAAAAACGGCGTTTCCGACCAGGATATCGTCCCGCTTCTGCGCCGGATCTCCTTTGAGGCGGAAAGCGGAACGGAATTGGGGATCGATGCATGGGCTCACTGCCAGAACCCGTCCTTGAATCCCATGCAGCTTGTGGCGGCCATCCGGAAATATGCACCGGAGTTGTCGCCGGATTTTGTCCGTTGCTGCCGGATGGAGATTTTTACCGAACAGGAAGAAGTATTCAGATAGGAGAGACAAATATGGATGAAATGATTTTGCTGGAAGAATGCCCCATTTGCCGGGGCGCCGGAATGCTGATGCACGAGGGCGGCTGGTGCGTCCAGGTGGAGTGTGCCGATTGCAGCGCCCATACCGTCTACGTGGAGTACAACAACGAGGAAGAGAAAAAAGCGGCGGAGAAGTCTGTCGCCCACCTGTGGAATATCGGAAAGGTCGTCAGCAGTGAGCGGGGAGAATGATCTTGGCGCGCTGGTACGCTGCCGCATTGCGGAGATTTCGGAGGCGGCTCCCGGCGCCATTGGGGATCAAATGCATTTTCAGCTGCTGCGCTATGACCCGGAGGGCGGGAATTTTGTGATGTCCTGCCATACGGAGCCGTGGATGCGCAATACCGCGGGAACGCTCCACGGCGGCCTGGGCGCTGCCATCCTGGATCAAGCGATGGGGTTTGTTTCGCATTGCTTGACTCCGGACGGAGCCACAGCCCCTACGGTGCAGTTGGGGGTGGAATTCCACCGCCCGCTGCTGCCTGGGGAAACGGTCGTTGTGAAGGTTCACATTGTCAGTGCCACCAGAAATCTGATAAGCTTAACGGCAGAAGCGGCCCAGGAGCGCAATCCGGATAAGATTTGCCTGTCTGGTTCGGGTATCTTTTTCCATAAGCCAAAGAAAGCATAGTCGCGTTTGTGGCGGATGGGGTCTTGTAAGCCAGCCTTGTTTCCGGCAGCGCCGCGTCCTGGGAAGACTGCCGAAGCCCCCAGCCCGGATTACGTGGCGCTGCCGAAACGGTAGGCATCCTGCTTTTGACCTAAATTTATTGCAAAGAAGGCCGTTTTTTCCGCAAAAAGCGATGATAGGGAAGGCAAAAATAGAAGAAAATATTTTTGAAAAAAAGCGAAAAAAAGGCTTGCATTTTTTAGGAATCTGTGGTATCATATCAAAGCCGTCAAGAGAGCGGCAAACAAAATATCCGGGTGTGGCGAAGTTTGGTATCGCGCTTGAATGGGGTTCAAGAGGCCTCGAGTTCGAATCTCGACACTCGGACCAAAATTCCGGTTTTCTATCCGAAATGGTAGAAAACCGGAATTTTTTATACGAAGAAAAACAAATCCAGACGAAAAGGGCATAATGAAACCCAAGCCCAAATTAGCTTGGGCTTGGGTGAATCTGGTGGAGCCGAACCGCTGCCGATTTCGGAGGCGTGGGGGCACATTGCGGATGTATCCGATCCCAGCAGCAAGCTGGAGGAGGGGATTGAGCAAACTAATCTCCGGAAGCTGCCCCTGTGTCAGGTAATCGTGAAAAATCCGCTTGGGCAGCTCTGGCTGGTGGGAAAGGATGTCCTGCAGGGGGCGAGGAATGGAAGGTAACATTACATACTCCTACACATTTGAAGGGGAATGATAACTGTCTATAATGGAATCAGAGAAACGACATAAAGGAGGAATACCCCATGCTGAAGAAAAGGCATTACCTGTACCTGGATGAGGTTGAATACAGAGTTCTGATTAGAAGCCTTGTCCAGATGAAAAATCGGCTGATCCATGAGGGGCGCTTTACAGACTGCGTGGACGAGTTGATTCTGAAAGTCCTTTCTGCACCCTTGAAAAGAATCTAATTCATACCGAACCGCTTACTTGGTTTATTCGAGTAAGCGGTTTCGTTGTTTTCAGTACTACATAGCCATCTGCATCATTGCCGGAATGGACTATAAGCAGGGCACGCTTGATAAGGTGCATCAAAACTACCGGCAACTTGCATTGAGCCCATCGGTATGAAACAAGACTACTATATTGTATCACGAAGTACCGTAA
>CAMEWZ010000118.1 GCA_945946745.1 uncultured Clostridia bacterium
AAGAGGTCGCCCGGATGTTCAATAAGTATAACTTCCTGGCCCTGCCCGTGGTGGATGGGGAAAACCGGATGGTGGGCATCGTCACCTTCGACGACGCCATGGAAGTCATGGAAGACGAGGCCACCGAGGATATGGAGATCATGGCGGCCATGACTCCCTCGGAAAAGACCTATCTGAAAAGCACCCCCATCGACCTGTTCAAGCACCGCATTCCCTGGCTGATGCTGCTGATGGTGTCGGCCACCTTCACGGGCATGATCATCACCGCCTTTGAGGACGCTCTGAGCCTGCTGCCCGCGCTGACGGCCTTCATCCCCATGCTGATGGATACCGGCGGTAACTGCGGCTCCCAGTCCTCTGTCACGGTTATCCGTTCCTTGAGCCTGGACGAGCTGAAGTTTTCCGACTTGTTCAAGGTCATGTGGAAGGAGATCCGCACCGCCGTTCTCTGCGGCGCGACCCTGGCGGTGGTGTGCTTTGTGAAGGTGCTGCTCATTGACCGGATGCTGATGCACAATGAGAGCATCAGTATCCTGGTAAGCGGCGTGGTGTGCCTGACCCTGGCGGTCACCGTGGTCATCGCCAAATTTGTGGGCTGTTCCCTGCCCCTGCTTGCCAAACGCCTGGGCTTCGACCCGGCGGTGATGGCCAGCCCCTTCATCACCACCATCGTGGACGCCCTGAGTCTGCTGGTGTACTTCCTGTTCGCCAAGACCTTGCTGCATTTGTAAGGAATTTACGCAAAAGGCTTCTCCGATTTGGAGAAGCCTTTTCCTATGTCTGGAGATCAACCAATCAGAGCCACAAATTGTAGTTTAGCGGCGAGTCGCCGCTGACAATGCGTGCACGGTGCAGAGGGCATCGCTACTTCCCTGCCCCGCTCGGTTTCGTTACTGCGGTTAATTGTAATTTGTCGGTCAGTCCCTTGCCTCTCCCTATGGGAGAGGTGCCCCCGAAGGGGGCGGAGAGGGCCCTCTCAGTCACGGCTAACGCCGTGCCAGCTCCCCCAACGGGGGAGCCAAGGCTGCTGCGCGACAAATTCCAATTTGTCGCAATGCGGAGTCAACCCGATAAATATTGGAAAAAAATTTGCAACCCCTGCCGTTTTTTTCCGTGTAGAGAAGTGAACACAAACAAAGGAGGGATTTCTATGGAGGATGCGCAGATCCTGGAGCTGTATTTTGCCCGGTCGGAGCAGGCCATTGTGGAGACCGATACCAAATACGGCGGCTACTGCTACTCCATCGCCTACAACATCCTGGTAAACGCCGAGGACGCGGAAGAAAGTGTCAGCGATACATACTTAGCCGCCTGGAGGGCCATGCCGCCCCGGCGGCCGGCGATCCTTGCCACATTCCTGGGCAAGATCACCCGGCACCTGTCTATCGACCGCTGGCGCAGCCGAAGCGCTTATAAACGGGGCGGTGGGGAAATGCCGCTGGCTCTGGAGGAGCTGGGGGAGTGCGTTGCCGGAGGCGAAAGCCCGGAGCAGGCTGTCCAGCGCAAGGCGCTGGCCGCCGCTGTCAACCGATTCCTGGCGGCGCTGCCGGAGACGGAGCGCAGTGTCTTTTTGTGCCGGTACTGGTATTTCGATTCCCTGGCGGACACCGCCGAACACTTCGGCTTTACGGAAAGCAAGGTCAAATCCATACTCCACCGAACCCGGAAGAAGCTCCGGGCCCAGCTTGAAAAGGAGGGACTGCTATGAACGCCAACCAACTTTTGGACGCCATTGGAGACGCCAAGGATCCTTATGTATGGGAAGCCCAGCGCCGCCGCGCCGGGGAGGCCCCCAAGGCCAAAGCGCTGCCCCTGCGGAAAAGTTTGCTCATCGCCGCCGTGATCGCACTGACACTGCTGCTGGTGGGCTGCGCGGTGGTGTATGCGCTGCGTTTGCAGGACATGAAGGTGGGGCAGCACACCGAGTCTATTCCCACCTATTATGATGAGGAGGGCAATGCCATCCCCGCGCAGACCCGGCCGCCGATTACCTTGATCTCTTTGCAGGGGGCGAATCGGGAAGCCTTGGCGGAATGGGTCGCCTTCAAGGAAAGCTATGACCAGGACGGATCCATTGCCATCCAGGCGGACAATTCCGGCAGCGCCCAGAATATCCCGGAAGCCTACCGCTTTACCTATGACTGCTACAGCCAGGAAATGGTGGACAAGCTGAACGAGATCGTGGAAAAGTATGATTTAAAGCTGCTGTCCACGTACGTTACCTGCCAATATTATGAAAACAGCGTCCTGTTTGGCGCGTTGGGCATTGACGGCGTATGCCGGGATACACCGGGCGCGGAGGTGGAATACTTAAGCGGGTATTTTTATCCGGAGGGAACCTTCAGCCTGGACATGGCCATTACCATGGACGCGGGAACCTGGCGTTGTGACAGCAGCATTGCCAGCGTCCGCTATTCCCGGAAGGATTCTTTCGACCCGGTGGTGGGCGCGCTGGATGACCCCGACAGCTATACCCAATGGGACTATACCCGGGAGGATGGCGTTACGGTGCTTCTGGCAAGGAAGGAGGGTAGCTGGGCCAGGATCTATGCGGATCTGCCGGAGGCTTTTCTTTCCGTCCTTCTGGATGGGGATATCCTGGTAAATGGGGAAAAAGTGCCTATGACAGCGGAAGCGCTGGAGCAAATCGCGGAATTGTTTGACCTGACCATCTCTCCCCACCCGGCGGATATGACCCAGGTGGAGATATTGCAAGCCCAAGCGGCAGAAGACCACAAAGAAGCCCAGGCCGCCGCCCAGGCGGAATGGGAATCCCATTTTACGGTCAGCGGCTATGCGGAATTTGTGGAATACGAACTGGAGCATAGCCATAGTCCGGAAGAACTTTCCTACATCCTGCGCGACCTGAACGGGGACGGTGTGGAGGAACTGATTATCAACGGCGGGGAGATCCTTTCCCTGAAGGACGGAGAAACCTACAAGTATTTTGACTTCGACAGTACCGGTGTCTTCATTCCGCACTTTCAGCTATGCGAAGGAAATCTGTTTGAGCTCTATTGTGAGGATTTTGGCACTTACCAGTATTACTTCTATCAGGCAAATGGGGAATCCGCCTCCTTTCTCACCGGGGTAAGCTACGATACCGTGAATGACATTTGGTATGTAAACCGGAAAGACGGCGCGGTCACAGAGAACAGACAGCAGATTACGAAGGAAGAAGCCCAGCAGATCCTGGATTCCTATACCCGGATCGAATTTGACTGGCTACCACTGAAGCGCTATGGGGAGCCTGTGGTGGAAATGAACGATTCTGACCCCTACGCCAAGTACATTGCCAAGTCCCTGTACCGCTATGATAACGCCGGGAATTACCGGTATACCCGGATGGATCTGAACGGCGACGGCGTGGAGGAGCTGATCACCCAGGATGCCCTGATCAATCAGCAATATTTGCTGCTCCGTGTCCAAACAAACGTAGATGGAAAGCTGACTGCCGTGAAAACCGGCACAGGAGTGGATATCTTCACCCATGTCTGCGAGGGCGGCATTCTGGAATATTCCGAGGATTATGATGAAAATAGCCACCCCTATCACGCGTATTACCAGATGACCGGGGATAAATGCCTGCTGGTTGACAGTGTCTTTCAAGACCGGGGGTCGGGATACTGGTACCGGATGTCCGGGGGAAAGGAAGGCGAGGTCATTACAGAGCAGGAGGCGCTGTCCGTCATCGGCTCGTATAAACGAATCGAGCTGGACAGCAAGCCTTTTCCCGAATATCCCTTCCGATAGATAATAGAGGCGTTCTTTGGACATGCGTAAGCCCCCACGCGGTAAGCGTGGGGGCTTTTCTCTGTTAGGAAACTTACTTGGTGCCGAAGATCCGGTCGCCGGCGTCACCCAGGCCGGGAACGATGTAGGCGTGCTCGTTGAGCTTTTCGTCCAGAGCGGCCAGGTACACTTCCACGTCGGGGTGGGCCTCCTGGACGGCCTTGACGCCCTCGGGGCAGCCGATGATGTTCATCATGATGATGTTCTTGCAGCCCCGGCGCTTCAGAAAATCAATGGCCGCGATGGCGCTGCCGCCGGTGGCCAGCATGGGGTCTACCACGAACACCACCCGGTTTTCCACATCCTCAGGCAGCTTGCAGTAGTATTCCACGGGCTTGTGGGTTTCGGGATCCCGGTACAGGCCGATGTGGCCGATCTTGGCGGAGGGGATCAGAGCCACCATATTGTCCACCATGCCCAGGCCCGCCCGCAGCACGGGAACGATGGCCAGCTTCTTACCGGAGAGCATCCGGCACTTGGCGGTGGCGATGGGGGTCTCCACAGTGACCTCCTCGGTGGGCAGGTTCCGGGTGGCCTCGTAGCACATGAGGCCGGCGATCTCGCCCACCAGCTCCCGGAATTCCTTGACAGGGGTGTCCTTGCTGCGCAGGATGGCCAGCTTGTGCTGGATCAGGGGATGCTCGATAACGTGAACAGTTGCCATGATATTGTGTCTCCTTTATGTTGTAATGTATATCTCAAGTTGATAACGGAAAGTGAAAAGGGGAAACTTTTCCCTTTCAACTGTCAGCTTTCAACTTCTCCATCCGTTCCCGTTCCGCCTGGCTCAGGCGCAGGTAGTTGGGCGTTAGGGCGTTGGCATCGCCGGGTTCCCCGGCGGCGATTTTTCGCGCTGCCAGCAGGGCGACTCCATCGGCCCGCTGGTGCATCCGGTGCTCCGGAGGCAAAACCAGATTGGGAATCTCGCCGGACAACGTGCGGTAGGCCAGGGTGCTGCCGTCGCCCACCAGGAAAATGGGGCCGTCCAGGGCTTTCAGTTCCTCCGACAGGTCAGAAAGGGCGATGGCCCGGTCCTCCCGGAGCCGTTCCAGTGTGCCTTGGTTGACGGAAAACAACGCGTTATACACCTGGCTCCGCCGGGCATCCATGCAGGGGCAGACATAGCCCTGCCAGGCTCCCAGGGACAGGGCCATGGCCTCCAGGGTGGACACCCCATAGCAGGGAAGCTCCCGGCCCCAGGCGAAGCCCTTGGCCGCCGCCACACCGATGCGCACCCCGGTAAAGGAGCCGGGGCCTGCGGCTACGGCCACCGCGTTGACATCCGCCACGGTTTTGCCGCATTGGGCCAGCAGCTGCTCCGCCATCACCAGCAGGGTCTGACTGTGGGTCAGACCGGTGTTCTGGTAGCTTTCCCCCAGCAGGCGGCCGTCCTCCAGCAGCGCGGCGGAGGCGGCCTTGGCGCTGGTTTCAAAGGCTAAGATCAGCAAGGGATTCC
>CAMEWZ010000119.1 GCA_945946745.1 uncultured Clostridia bacterium
ATCTGAGCCGCTGCCAGCTTCTGTCCTCTTTCTACGGTCAAACAACGTGTCACAGGTAGACCGTCGGGTTATCCGCGAATATTTCCACGGCATCGGCTTTCCTCATTGTTTCCCGTCTTGTGTATCCTTATTATACCAGATACATCCGGGGATTGGTGAAGAAATCTTGAACAAACCAAGAATAATTTTTCTGACGAAATTTGTGAAGATCCGCCGAAGCCCGCTGCCCCCATTGTGCGGCGTTACCTTAATAAGGGTACATGTTGCTAATCAACAGCAGCAGCGGCAGGGCCAAGGTAAAAACGCTGATTGCCCAGGGGTACACCGCCTTGCGGGAGCAGAACATCATCAGCAAACAACCAAGGGTCAGCCCCAGCGGGCCAACCACCGCAATCTGGCGGCTGACGGTCTGGGCAAACGCGCCGGTGGCCTGCAAATTGATCCCCACCTGGGGCGGGAGATGCTTACTGTTGTAGGCGGCCAGCTTTAGGGCGTAATAGACCACAGGCGCTGCCATCACAAATTTGCGCAGGCGGAAGATCCACGTGCCGATGAGATCGATCACATGGTTGATCTTGGATACGCCAGCTTTGAACTTGGAAAAGCCGGACTGCTCCGGCTTGGGCGCGCCGCCGCACTGCTGGGTGGGAACTCCGGAACTCTCCATATTTTACCTCCGGGACAAATATTTTTGTGATTATACCATATTTCGCCGCGGGATGCAAGCCATTGGGCACCTGGGAAATCAGAATTCAAAAAAACTTAAAAGGCTGACCGGCATAACACACCAAACGCGCGCGCTGGCAGCATTCGTGACGCCATTGGGCGTGGCGCAGTAGCGCTACTTTGTGAAAAGGGGAATCTTGTTAATTTGCACCGTACCCCTTGCCTCTCCCTCTGGGAGAGGCAAGGGGGCTTCATTCGATAAAGAACAATTTATCCGTCTACCGGATCAAGTCTATTTGCATTTTTTCTCAATCCCAAAGGGACACCTTAACTGCCCACTGCTACGTCTTAATTGTCCGGTTTATTGGACGCATTCTTTTGTATTTTGTTGTCACAACAAAAAAGGAGGAATGTTCCATGAAACGCCAATGCCAGCACCCCCATTTGACTCTGTACAAGCCCCAGCAGCCGCCCTGCCCCAACGCGGCAGATACGGACTATTTTGCCCAAAAGGCGGTGGATATTTTGACGGTCCTTGTGTCAGTAGTGGGCTTTGTCAGCGCCATGGTCTTTCTGTTCACCATGGCGTGACCAGATCTCCATCCGTGAGCAGACGGCAGCCGGTGATTTTCCCGGCCTGCACGGTAATAAGACCGGCGCTGCCGCCATAATAGCCGCAGGAGCCGGGATTCAGCACCCACAATCCGTCCTCCTCTTGATGGCAGTCCGGAACATGGGTGTGGCCGTAGAGCGCCGCCTGGACGCCGCAGGCCCGGGCATCCCGGAGCAGCGCGCCCAGGTAGGCCTTGACCCTGTGGATATGCCCGTGGGTGAGATAGAAATCCACGCCGCAGATCCGCTCAACCAGAATCTCCGGCTGCCCGGGAGGACAGCGGTATCGGTCGCAATTCCCCGGCACCATGTAAAAGGGAATTCCCGGGAATTCTTCCTGCATGGCTTGGGCATCCTCAAAATAGTCCCCCAGATGCACCACGGCATCCGGTTTCACCGATTCCAGGCAGCGGCGCATAAAGCTGAGGGCGCTGTGGGAATCCGACAATACCAGAATGTTCATAGACGGTTTCCTTCCCAGTTTGCGCAAATTCGACGCAAACATACCTAATGAAAAGTAAAATGCTAATCGGGTTGACACAGCAGCGCAGCAAATAGTCATTTAATGGACAGTTGACAGTGGACAGTAGTGGTATCCCTTCGGGATGAATGAAAATATTGTCCGAAATACGGTATTAGACGTATTTTGATAAAAACAGCAATATTTTTGCTGTATTTTTAAATCTGTCCAGCAGGGACACCTTAACTGTCAACTGTCAACTGACACTTCTGCTGCGTGAAGTCGATATGCATGAAATGGATATTGAGCCTTAGTCATCCTCCTCGGAGTCCGGCTCCCCCAGTGTGACTTCCCGAAAGAATTTCCGCTTCTCCGATGGGGTGCAGCCATAGATTTCCTTAAAATATTGATTCAGCATCTTGGGATCCCGAAAGCCGTGGCGCTCCGCGATCTGGCCGATGGGATCCTCCGTGGTTTCCAGTTCCCGGCAGACGGCGGTGGTGCGCACCTGGTACACGTATTGCAGGAAGCTGACGCCCATGTTCTTTTTAAACAGGCGGCAAAAGTATTCCTTATTCAGCCCCATGGCGTTGGCTGCGTCCTCAAGGGACAGCTCCTGGTCATGGTGCAGCTGGACGTATTCCAGCACCGGCTCCAGACGGGTCATATCGCTGCGCTGAAGCCGGGTTTCCTCCACCGCCAGGGGCTGGGAAAAATGCTTCACCAGCAGCGCCGTCACCGCAAACAGCCGGGCCTGGCGCTCCAGCTTCCACACAGGGTTTGCTTCCTCCGTCTGCTGGCGGAGAATTTCGGTCAGGTGGCTGCGCAGCTGCTCATAGGCCATGGTCTTGGTTTGCTCCTCCGGATCAAAGGCCAGGGAAAAGGAAAGCTGGTCGAAGGTGGGCAGAAAACGGCACATCTGGTTGGGGTCGATATGCACCACCAGATACACGGCGTTGCGGGAGCATTTTGTCTCGTGTACCTCATGGGAATTGAGAATGTACATATCCCCCGCCTTAAAATGACGGGTTGCGTTTTCAAAATTGCAAGTTACCTTTCCTTTTATAAATAGGAGCAGCTCCAGCGCCTTGTGCCAATGCCGGGGCGTATAGCTGCTGAGGTTGGTTTCGTACTTCACGCCAAAACCGGTTTCGTCCAAATCTGTTAGGAGCCGATGTTGGTAATTCTGCATAAAAACCTCCTTATTACGAACTTTTTACGTTCATATTGCGTTCACAATGTCAATATCTTCTATATGAAAGTCAATTATACCACTTTTTTCCTTCCTGTCAAGGTGGTATAATGCTGGCACTTCAAGGGTGAAGCCCAAGCAAGTCCCTTGCAAGTTATATTCATAAAGCATTCACATTTGCCCGCCGCTGGCCTCCAGGAGGAGTCGCCGGGGATATGCGGCAATCCGAAGAATTCACTGAGCGCGGTCTTTCGCGCCAACCAATTAGGAGGTAATTGACTATGAAGAAGAACATCTTTGTTCGCGGCCTGGTTCAGTCCATGGAGCAGTACGGCGAGATGCTGGGTCATATCAACACCCTGTAAGTACGCCTCACAAGGCCGTCCCGGACGGCAAAAAACCATGATTTAGGAGGTAATTGACCATGAAGAAGAACATCCTTGTTCGCGGCCTGGTTCAGTCCATGGAGCAGTATGGTGAGATGCTGAATTGCATCAACACCCTGTAAGCGCCCCTTGGAATGGCAATTGACATTCTATTTAGGAGGTAATTTCTGATGAAGAAGAATATTCTGGTTCGGAATCTGTTTTATTCCATGGAGGAAGTTGGTCGGATGCGTAACCGCCTCGGCCAGCTTTAAGAACGCAACGCAGATGCGCCGCAGAGGACTGTCTACGCTTCGGCAGTCCGGCATACAGGGAAATCAATCGGAGTTTGCCTAAGAGATTTCCATCAGAAGCAGAAGATATCGAAAGCTGCCCGTGCATTCGCGGGCAGCTTTTTTGCGTTTCCAGGAACATCTGCCCAGGCTTGCGCATAACCTGTTTCAGTAGCAAAGTGTACGCGGTTTCCGTTTCCGGAAAATCGGCGCCCCATTCGGATCCACCAGGGAGGTAATTTCATGCAACAGTCACCGGATCTATCCCAGTTGAAAAAAATGGCCCAGTCCTCCGCGGGGCAGCAGCTGATATCCTTGCTCCAGCGAAACGGCGGCAATGCCCTACAGGAGGCGGTAAGCAAAGCCTCCGCCGGGGATTATGCCCAGGCGCAAGCCGTGCTCAGTTCCCTTCTGAAAACTCCGGAGGCCCAGGCGCTGCTGAAGCAGCTGGAGGAACAGCCATGAGCGAACTGGAAGAAAAGCTGGGGGCCATCCTCAGCAATCCCGCCATGATGCAGCAGATCATGTCCCTGGCCCAGTCCATGAAGCAGTCCCCTCCAGCCCCGGCGGCAGCGGCCAGCCCGCCGGGGCCGCCCCAGCCATCACCGGAACCGGATGTAGGCATGCTGCAAAGCCTGTCGGGATTGGCCAAAGGCTCCGGAGTGGATCGGAACCAGCAGAATCTGCTCAGCGCTCTGTCCCCTTACTTAAGCCGCAGCCGGGTGGAAAAGCTGGAACGGGCCATGCGGGCGGCAAAAATGGCGGGCATGGCTTCTTCCCTGCTCCAGTCCAGCGCGCTACAAAATATCCTTGGGAGGTGACTTTATGTATAACCGCTATGTCCCGCAGCCGGATGGCAGCTACCGCCGCAGGCCGGTGCCCCAGACCCCGCCTCCCAGGACGCAGCCGCCCGCGACGCCTCCGTGTCCGCCTCCGGCGCCTTCCGAAAGCCGTCCCGTGGCGCCGGTTTGCGATCCGCCCACCCTGCCCCCACCTCCTTCTGCCCCACCCTGTCCGCCCAGGCCCCGGCCAGAGCGGCCCCCGGCGCAGCCCTTGGGCGGGTTCTTGCGCAATCTGCTGCCCAAGGATTTCGGCACCGAGGATCTGCTGGTGGTGCTGCTGCTTCTGTTAATGGCGGGAGAAAACCAGGAGGATCAGAACACCGCCCTGCTGACGTTGGCGCTGTATTTGTTTTTGTAACGAGCAGCGTTACCTGGGTTGGTAAAGGGGAATATAGTTGACGAACCCCCTCCGTAGGGCGGCTTGCCCTCAAGCCGCCTCTTGCGAAACAGAAATCGTATCGTGCGCCTTACGGCGGGGCGGCGGAACGCGGTTCGAAATACGGTGGCGACTTGAGGGCAAGCCGCCCTACCGTGGCGTTTATTGCACCAGCCAAAAGTCTTCTCCTTGAGGAAAAGGTGGCCCGGCGTCAGCTGGGTCGGATGCGGTGTAGCCGCGATAGTGGCGTTACCCAGGTACGAATTCGCCGAAAACTACCCATTATTGCAACTTTCTACCGCACACCTCCAAGGAGAAGCCTTGAGCGTTATCGCGTCAGTGCGATAAATTACAATTGATCCAAAGTATCAGCCCCCCAAAATACGAAAACGGGGCTGTTAAATAACCCCTAAGAAAACGAGCGGATCCTCTCCCTGGTGG
>CAMEWZ010000120.1 GCA_945946745.1 uncultured Clostridia bacterium
TATATTCCGCAGTACCGAAAATCTCCATCAGCTCCTTGTTTTTGGAGGCCTCCCGGAGAATCTTCGCCATATCCCGGGCGGTGGTGACGGAGGTGCCGCCGTCCACGCCGTGGACCGTGGCGAATTCTGTGCTGGTGCAGCCAATTTGCTTGGCCCACTGGTTCATCAGCAGCACAAAGCCCTGCCGGTTGCCGGAAATATGCTCCGCCAAGGCCACGGCCGCGTCGTTGGCGGATTTTAGCAGCAAAGCATAATATAAATCCTTGGCAGGGATCACTTCATCGCTGGTCAAATCAATCCGCAGGGGGCTGACAGGAATTCGGCCCTTGATACCCGCGGCTACGGTGACGGTTTCATCCAGGCCGCAGTATTGCAGGGCAACTGCGGCAGTGACAATCTTGGTCAGACTGCCCGGGGCGACCTTCAAATCGGGATTTATGGAATAGACCACGGTATCCGTATTTACCTCATACAAAAAGGCAGACTGGGCGGTATCCAGGATCCGGTCAGAGCCGCCCAGGGGAACCATACCCTCAATGGTGCGGCAGCCATTTTGGATACAGACCGTTCCAAAGGCAGCCTCTGTGGATTGGGGGGTAACAGCGGTGGCCTGCGTGGCAGGCGGTTCCGTTTCAGGAGCCGTTTGTGTGGTCTCATCCGCACTGGCAGGAAGGGCCAGCAGCTGAACCATCAGCGCCAGACACAGTAGATACAGAGAAAGGTGCTTCACTTTTTTCATATTTTTCCCTCAATATCCCGTCGCCGGACTTGTCCGGCGGTAAAAAATCGTGTATAATGTATGCATATTATAACAGCTTTTTATCCTCTAGTCAATGCGGGAGGCGGTTTCCCATGAAAAAACCCTGGCAATCCCTGCTTTTGGCTGCGACTGCCGTTTTTCTGGCTTTTACCGCAGGGATCTATCTGGGCAGAAATCACAGCCGGGGCGGGGTATCCATCCAGGTTCCGGCAGCTATGCACAGCGCTCCCACTGCTCCGCTGGAAACGGCAAGCCCAACGACCCAGACCATTTCTTATCCCATCGACATCAACACCGCCAGCGCCGAGGAGCTGGAAACACTGCCTGGCATTGGTCGGATACTGGCCCGGCGAATCGTGGCCTTCCGGGAGGAAAACGGACGTTTTTCCCGATTGGAGGAGTTGATGCAGGTGGAGGGAATCGGAGAAAAGCGCATGGAGGAACTGCTGGAATACATTTGGATTGGAGAATAAACGATGAAGATATTGGTTGTAGATGACGAGGCCCTGTTGGTCAAGGGGATCCGATTCAATTTACAGAACGAGGGGTACGATGTGATCACCGGCTCGGATGGCCTGGAGGCCGTACACCTGGTGCAGGAGCAATCCCCGGATCTGGTGGTGCTGGACGTGATGATGCCCAATATGGACGGCTTGACCGCCTGCGCCAAAATCCGGGAATTTTCCAACATTCCCATCATCCTGCTCACCGCCAAGGCCGACGACATGGACAAACTCATCGGCTTTGACCACGGCGCGGACGATTATCTGACGAAGCCCTTCAACATTTTGGAGCTGAAGGCCCGGATTCGGGCGCTGCTGCGCCGGGCAGGCACGGTTCAAGAGAAGCAGACCCCGGGCAACACGCTGACCATTGGCAGCATCTCCCTGGATCTGGATGCCCGGAACGCCTACCGCAGCGGGGTGCTGGTGGATCTGACCGCCAAGGAATTTGATGTCATTGAATTTCTCATGCGCAATCCCAACCGGGTCTATTCCCGGGAGGCGCTGCTGGATACCATCTGGGCCTATGAATACCGCAGCGATATCCGCACGGTGGACGTACACATCCGCCGCCTGCGGGAAAAGCTGGAGGAGAACCCGGCGGAGCCAAAATATATTTTAACGAAGTGGGGCGTTGGTTATTACTTCCGAAAATAAGAAAGCCGCCGGACGCGGCTATGGAAAAACACAATTCCGTTATGGCATGACCTATGTGGCAATCACCTTTGTGGTGCTGTTGGTTTTAAACGCGTACTGCTCCAAAACCTGTCAGCAGCTGTTTTATGAGAGCAAAAAGGCATCCCTGGTGGAAAAGTGCCTGCTGGCGTCGGACGAGATCAGCACATTGGACGTGCTGAATCCCACCACGGTCAAAACCATGGTCGGCCAGATCGAAAGCTTAAAGGTCACCCGGTTGATTGTGACGGATCAAAGTGGAAACGCCCTGTATGACAGCAGCGGCGCCTCCCCCGGCACCTATTTCCTGTTTCCGGAGATTCTCACCGCCATCCAGGGCTATGACGTGTGCTCCTGGAACTACAGCAGCGGCGTCATCGATGCCCGGGCCGCTACGCCGGTGGTGTATTCCGGTACGGTGGTGGGCTGCGTGTACATGACGGAATACGATGCCACCCAAGGTGCGCTGATTCAGTCCATGCAGATGACCGTTTTGCGGATCACCCTGCTGCTGCTGTTCATTGTGACGGTTTTCACGCTGCTGTTCTCCAACACCTTTTCCCGGCGCTTAAACCGGATCATGACCTCCATGCGGATCATCCAGGAGGGAGACTATTCCCACAAGGTCAACATGGGCGGTAACGATGAGCTGACCATTCTCGGAAACGAATTCAACGATCTGACGGAGCGGCTGAAAACCTCCGAGGAAAAACGGAGCCGGTTCGTCTCCGACGCGTCCCATGAGCTGAAAACACCCCTGGCCTCCATCAAGCTGCTGACGGATTCCATTTTGCAAAACGATATGGACGCGGACACCATGAAGGAATTTGTGGGCGACATCGGCGCGGAGGCGGAGCGGCTGAACCGGATGACCGCAAAGCTGCTGTCGCTGACCAAGGCGGAGGGCGCGGCCAGCGAGGAAAGCGAGATCATTTACATGGCGCCTACCGTGCGCCGGGTAGCCCGGATGCTGCGGCAGAATGCCTTGCAGGCGGGCGTCACCTTCCAGTTGGAGCTGGAGCAGGACAGCCCAGTGCTGATCCTGGAGGATGACCTGTATCAGATCATCTTCAACTTGATGGAAAACGGCATCAAATATAACGTCCCCGGGGGTTCCCTCACCGTGCAGCTGCTGCGGGAGGAGGACAACGCCCTTCTGCGGGTCAGCGATACCGGCATGGGCATTCCGGAGGAGGCCATTGCCCACATTTTTGAGCGGTTCTATCGGGTGGACAAAGCCCGCTCCCGGGCAACCGGCGGCAGCGGTCTGGGCTTGTCCATTGTCAGAACCATCGTTCAGCGCAATCGGGGCGAAATTCAGGTTACCAGCGTTCTGGGCAAGGGAACAACCTTCACCGTTACCTTCCCGGCCTTCGATACGGAGGTGGACAAAACATGAAGCGCATTCTTCCCCTAATCTTGGCTGCTCTGGTTTTCGTTTCCGGCTGCAATCTCTCTGCCGAGCGGATGAAGGAGCCGGTCACCTTTTACTATGTCCGTTCCGGCTTTGCCGCGGATATGTCCCAGGTGATCGGTACCGAGCAGCGGGAGGCATCCGGCCATCGGGGGGATCTGAGCTATTTGCTGGCCCTGTATCTCATGGGGCCATCCCAGGAGGGACTGGCCACTCCCCTGCCCAAGGGTACCCGGATTGTTTTGGTAGAAGAGAAAGCAAGCGGGATTCAATTGAAGCTGTCCGATACGGAGGAAACCATGACGGACGCGGAATTCTCCCTGGCCTGTGCCTGTTTGTCGCTGACCTGCATGGACTTAACCGGCGCGGAGCGCGTCACCATTCTCAGCGGAAACCGCACGGTGACCATGACCCGGGAGAATCTGGAACTATATGACAGCGGCTCTACGGCCGCGGCAACGGAGGAAACCAAATGAAATGCATTTCCTGGAACGTAAACGGTCTGAGAGCCTGCCTTACAAAAGGCTTTCAAGCGTATTTTGATTCGATGGACGCGGACTTTTTCTGCTTGCAGGAGACGAAATTGCAGGAGGGGCAGGTAAGCCTTCCCCTGCCGGGCTACAGTCAGTTCTGGAACTACGCCCAGAAAAAGGGCTATTCTGGCACCGCCATTTTTGCCAAGGAGGCGCCTTTGTCCGTTACATACGGCCTTGGCGTGGAGGAGCTGGACACCGAAGGGCGGCTGATTACCCTGGAATACCCGGACTTTTTCCTGGTGACCTGCTATACCCCCAATGCCCAGCAGGGCCTGGCCCGGATCGACCACCGGCTGAAATGGGACGATGCCTTCCGGGCGTATCTTCTCCGGCTGGACGAAAAGAAGCCCGTCATCGCCTGCGGGGATCTGAACGTAGCCCACCAGGAGATCGACCTAAAAAACCCCGCCTCCAACCGGGGCAACGCGGGCTTCTCCGATGAGGAGCGGGAGAGCTTCGGCAAGCTCCTGGATGCGGGCTTTACCGACACCTTCCGCTACCGCAATCCGGAGGCCACGGGGGTATATAGCTGGTGGAGCTACCGCTTCAACGCCCGGAAGAACAACGCGGGCTGGCGCATCGACTATTTTTTGGTATCCAACCGGATTGCGGAAAAGATCACGGCTACGCCGATTTATTCGGACGTGCTGGGCTCCGACCACTGCCCGGTGGGGTTGGAAATCGCCCTTTCCTAGTCGGATAGACAGAAATCCCTGCAACGGTGAATCTTCTGCTTTACCATTGCAGGGATATTATTAATCTTTATTCAACTGTTATCACAATGCCACTGACAATCTGCCTTTCTTCCTCAGCGGAGATCTGCGTCCTGTCAAACCAAAGATCACATCCTGAATAATACGCCATGAATAAGTAATGCATAAACTCCTGCTCGTCGTTCCCAAACCATACTTGTCTTTCCGCATACAGGCAAGAGGACATCGTCTTGGCATATGAAGAATCGTCAACTTCTTTCACACCAGCTTTTTTTAGCATATCCCAATACACTTTACCTTGTTCCTGCGGTGTTGTGGTATATACTTCCTTCGGTATGTTAAAAGGGATAATTCCTCCGATCTTCTTGCCGTCAAGATAAAGTGTCTTTCCATTGGCCGCATTCTCCACAGATATGGTTTCTGGCAGCTGCGCGAGAACCTCATTCATAACATCTGTTAATGGCTTCTTATTGTGTATAGACTTAATCGCCAGAATCATCAACAGGGCACATAGAATACAGAAGATATATTTTGTATATTTTTTCATTTTAAAAGATATGTACTAATGACCAATACAATTTTAATTTAAAGCTCTATACCTTTTACATCCCATTCCATCTCCGCCAGGCTGACGCCCTCC
>CAMEWZ010000121.1 GCA_945946745.1 uncultured Clostridia bacterium
TGCTCTACCAACTGAGCTATACCGGCGTCTCGAACCGAACACGCTTATTATAGCATGGAAAAAGGAAATGTCAAGAACTTTTTCACCGAATGGCAGGTTTTTTTGAACTGTCCTGCGCGGCGGCCATAGCAGCCGCGCAGGATATGGAGCATCTGTTTCCTTCCAGCCTTTCCAAGTGCCGTCACGGCCCCGCCACGTACCAGGTATCCTTGGCTGTCACCACGAAGCCGTTGTCATTCTGCGCTGGTAGAAGGGAAACGTGAACCGTTTTTGTCACGACTCCCCGCTGCTCCGAGCGGCGGTCAAGGGTCAATACCATCTCCCAGCCATCTTCCCGGGCCGTCAAGCTTTGGAGGGAATACTCCTCCTCCGGCCTCGTTCCGGCGGCAATGTAATAATAGCCGTTCTCACAATCCACCCGTTCCCGATCCGGTAGAAAATCCAAGGGTATTTCCTTCCCCAGCGCCAGGCGCGCGTAGTTTTCCACCGTCTCCCGGCTGACCCGGTACATATCCCGTCCGTTTCTGCCAAACAGCAGCGCCTCCTCCCCGGCAATCCACTCGGGACTCGTGAAGGAAGAAAACAGGAATTCATTCCAGAACCCATTGTCCAGCTCCGTTTCTCCATTCCAGTCCGGGCTGACTGCGCACAGCTTCACCAGGAAGTTCAGCCCCTTTCGGTTTAGCGGGAAATCCCCCAGCTCCTCATAGGCAACGGCAGGGCGCTGCCACCAGGGATTCGACCAGCCTTCCGCCGTCACGGGGTAATAGATGACAGCCTCCTCCGCCGCGTAAAAGACGTTCGAGCCCATTTCCGGAGCATTTCCCAGGAAATGCACAGCTTTCAGGCTTTTGCAGCCCATAAAGGCGTAATTCCCAATTGTTCGAATGCTGGGCGGCAAGGTGACGGTTTCCAGGCTTTCGCAGTCATAAAACGCTTTGGCGCCGATGGATTCGATGCCGTCCGGGATGTACACGGTTTTCACAGCCGCGCAGTTCTGAAAAACCCCGGTCAGCTGGTCGGCGCTGCCCAGCGCGATCACCTGCTTTTCTCCGATTTTGTCGGGAATGGTGACCGTTTCCTTGGTTCCCAGATATTTGGTCAGCGTCAGAGTTCCATCCGGGTTTTCGGTGAACTGGTAATCCTGCGCGTCCGCTCCAAACTGGACGGACGCAATCACTTCCCTCGCCGCCGCTCCATACGTCTGCTCCTGCTGAATGGGACGATTGCAATAGAACTGATAGCCAACGGCGTTTGCCGTGGTTGTGTATTCCGTCATGGCCATGCGCTGGCCCGTCTCCCCGTCCATATAGGTAAAGAACACCTTACTTGCACTTTGGCCGCCGATGGTCATTTGCGTCAGTTTTAGATTTTCCACATCGGCATAGACCGATTCCAGCTGCGCCCGGTACTGGGATAGCTTCGGATTGACCTCCACCCGGCTGGCCTCACAGCGTGTCATCCAAAAAACCGGCGCGGTTTGCAGCTTTGGGTCGGAAAAGAAAACCGTGCCCCCATCTTCTCCTCTGCGCTCCTCTTTCTGCCAGCTGGCCGGATACCAGAAGTGAACGCCGTCATCGGAGAATTCCGCCGTGGGCTGGGCTCCTCCGGTGGTTTCCTCGGCTGTGATCTCCGGTACAGGCAACTGCGTGGCACTTGCAGACCGCTCCGGGAGGTCATTGGCAAGTTGCCACATGAAGAAGGTTCCCGACACCGCCAGCACCAGGCACACCAACGCCGCTCCCACGGCCCATCCGTTGGTTTTCGGCTCCGGGGACTGAATTCTGGTATAGCGGCCCTTCTTCCGCTCCCGAAGCTGGCATTCCAGCTGGCCCTCAATCCGCCGGGCGCAGTTTTCCGGCATGGTCATGCGGTCATAGGCATCCAGTAATCGTTTGTTCATGCTTCAACCCTCCTCCAAAAGCGTTCTCAGCCGTTTCCGGCCCCGATCTAAGCGGGTGGTCACGGTGCTGACCGGAAGCTTCAGCAGTTTTCCGATCTCCGCGGCGGTATATTGCTCGTAATAGTGCAGATACAGCACCACCCGGTATTCCGGCTTCAGTTTTCCCAGCGCCTGGATGGTCTCGTCCACCAGGTCACCGGAAGCCGGAATCGTCTCATCCAGAGGCACCGTCGTGCGCCACCAGTGGGAGCGCAGCAAACTGCGGCACTCATTGGCCGTCACCTGCATGAGCCAGGCTTTTTCCTTTCCCGGTGTCAGTTCCCCCTGCTCCAGCAGCTTTAGGAACACCGTCTGGCACACATCCTCCGCTTCCTGGGAGTTGTGGGTATAGTTCACCGCCAATCGGTACACATCGTCCCGGTAGCGGTGAAATAAGTACAGTACATCCATCACCCTGCCTCCTTTTGTCTCTCTATTTCTATAACGATTCAAAGGGGCGTTTTGTCTCCGGTTTTTTCAAAAAATTTGCGGACACCGAAGTGTCCGCGCTCTTTTATTCCTCCAGCAAGCACACCGCGTGGCAGGCCATGCCCTCGCCGGAGCCGGTAAAGCCCAGCTTTTCCTCGGTGGTGGCCTTCACATTCACCCGGCTGGGGTCGATCCCCAAAGCGGAGGCGATGTTGCCTTCCATTTGGGGAATGAAGGCTCTCAGCTTGGGCCTTTGGGCGATCATGGTCACGTCAATATTGCTGACCCGATAGCCCGCCGCCGCCACCTTTTTCCCCACGATTTTCAGCAGCGCCAGGGAGTCCGCCCCCTTGTATTTGGGATCCGTGTCCGGGAAATGGAGGCCGATGTCCCCCAGGCCCGCCGCTCCCAGCAGGGCATCGGAGACCGCGTGGAGCAGCACATCCGCGTCGCTGTGCCCAAGCAGTCCTTTTTCATAGTCGATCTTCACCCCGCCCAGAATCAAGTCCCGGCCTTCCACCAGGCGGTGTACGTCATATCCATGTCCGATTCTCATGTTTCGTCCTCCAACAGCAGTTCCGCGATTTTCAAATCCATCGGCGTGGTGACCTTTAGGTTGCGCTCGTCGCCCTCCACGATCTTCACCGTCATGCCCATCCGCTCCACGGCGGAGCAATCATCGGTAACAGCGGCGCCGTCCAACTCCGCTTTTCGCAGCGCCCCCCGGAGCAGGTCAAAGTCAAAGACCTGGGGGGTCTGGACGGCGAACAGGCTGGCCCGATCCGGGGTGTTCTTCACCACCCGGCCCTCCACCACCTTGATGGTGTCCTTCACCGGAATGGCAGGGGCTGCCGCGCCGTAGGTATTGGCGGCCCGCACCACCCGGTCGATGACCTGCCAGGTGACCAGGGGCCGGGCGCCATCGTGGACGGCAGCCAATTTCACTTGATTGGACAGGGCGTTCAAGCCCAGATGCACCGACTCCTGGCGGCTTTTTCCCCCGGCAACCACGGCGGTAACCTTGGACATATCCTTGCACAGGCCCGTAATGGGCAGAATCAAATCTTCCCGGGTGACGATGACGATTTCCGAAATGGCGTCACAGTTCTGGAAAGCCCGCACCGTCCGGGCGATCATCGGCTCCCCTCCCAGGGACGCCATGACCTTGTCGATGCCCCCCATTCGGGTGGCGCTGCCCGCCGCCACGATCACCGCGCCGCAGGTTTTCAGCGGCAGCAGCTTCCGGACTGGCCGGGTGAGTTTGGTGATCTCCATATTACAGCTCCTTCACCAATTTTTTGTAAAATTCGCCCCGAACCATGAAATTTTTGAACTGGTCAAAGGCCGCGCTGGCGGGGCTCATCAGCACCACGTCCCCCGGCTCTGCCGCCGCGGCGGCGGCCCGGACGGCGGGTTCAAAGCTGCCGCAGTCCACAATTTCCAGCGACTTAGGATCATATTCCGGGCAGTTTTCCACGGCAGAGCGGATCTTCCCCCCGGTGGCGCCCCCCAGAAACAGCTTCTTCACATGCGCGCAGATCTCCGGGCCCAGCACATCGTAGGGAATGTGCTTGTCATAGCCCCCCGCGATGAGAATGACCTTCTCCGGGAAGCTGCGCAGTCCGGCAATGGTGCGGCTGGGGCTGGAGGCGATGGAATCGTTGTAGAACTTCACCCCGTCCTTGACGCGCACCAGCTCAATGCGGTGCTCCACACCGCCAAAGGTTTTCGCCACCTGGCGGATGATATCGTCGCCGACCAAGCCCTCCACCATGGCGATGGCCGCCATGTAGTTTTCCACGTTATGGACGCCGGGGATCAGAATGTCGGACGCTTGCAGCACCGGCGCCCCGCCCCGGCAGATGACGCCGTCCTCCAGGCACACATGGGCCTTGCCCAGCCGGGAGAAGAACCGGGTCTCGTCGTTGCCCCGGAAGGACGCGGTGATGGCGTTGTCGGCGTTCAGAACCAGCAGGCCGCTTTCGTCCTGATAGCGGAAAATATTCTTCTTCGCCTCCACATATTCTTCCATATCCTTGTGGATATCCAGGTGGTTGGGGGCCAGGTTGGTGATCAGCGCCCGTTGGGGGCTGCGCTTCATATCCATCAGCTGGAAGGAGCTGAGCTCCACCACGGCGAAATCCTCGGGCTTCATCTGCCGCACCAGGGGCAGCAGGGGCGTACCGATGTTGCCGCCCAGCCAGACCGTTTTCCCGGCGGCCTTCAGCATTTCGGAGATCAGGGTCGTGGTGGTGGTCTTACCGTCAGAGCCGGTGACTGCCAGCACAGAGCAAGGGCAGACCTCGAAGAACACCTCCATTTCGGAGGTCACCATGGCCCCCCTGGCCGCCAGGGCCTGGATGGCGGGATTGCCCGGGTGCATTCCCGGGGTGCGGAACAGAACGTCCGCCTCCACGCCGTCTAAGTAAGTGTCCCCCACATGGAGCTTGCAGCCCAGCTTTTCCAGCTCCAGCACTTCATCATCCAGCTTCTCCCGGGGAGTCTTATCGCAGCCCACCACATCGCAGCCATATTCCAGCAGCAGCCGCACCAGGGGACGGTTGCTGACGCCCAGGCCCAGAACGGCGATTTTTTTATTTCTCAGAGAATTGAAGTAGTCTTCAAATTTGCAAGCCATAAACCATTCCTCGTTTCAAGGGTTGATAGGGATAGTATAGCCTCTTTGAAAAGATTTTGCAAGATATTTGACAATTTGCCTTCCTTGGGGTACAATATTCCCGCGACCAGGTCGGACAGCCGCGGACTCATGCCGAAAGGCAGAGGATGAGGAAAGTCCGGGCTCCACAGGGCAGGGATAACGGGTAACGCCCGCCGGGGGTAACCCCAGGACAAGTGCAACAGAGAGAT
>CAMEWZ010000122.1 GCA_945946745.1 uncultured Clostridia bacterium
TAAAGAGCCGTTTTTATGGAATTACGCACCTAACGGTGCGTGAATAAGCCGTAACACGGCTTATTCAGCAGACATTATTATAAGATGTAACGCTTTGCGAAAGGAGGGGGGATGTATGAATCTAAACTGGCTGCAAAGTATCTTGTATGGATTCCTTTCCGGACTGACTGACATCCTGCCGGTATCCTCTCAAGCACATAAAGTGCTGCTGTTAAAATTGTTCGGAATTCAAGTTGGCATGGAATTTATCCATCTTTGGATTCACCTGGGGATATTCGCTGCCTTATATTTCTGCTGCCGGAGCCAGATCGTCCGGATCAACCGTGCCCGTGCCCTGGCCCGGGTGCCAAAGCGCCGCCGGAAACGTCCCCTGGATACCCGTACCCTCATGGACTGGAGCATGCTAAAAACCATGCTGATTCCGGTGATTTTGGGCCTGCTGCTGTATCGCCGGGCGGTTGCCCTGGGGGAAAACCTCATGCTGCTTGCCCTGTTCCTGTTTATCAATGGCTTGATTCTGTATATCCCTCAATTTCTCCCGGGCAGCAACCGGGATTCCCGAAATCTGTCCCGGGTAGAGGGACTTCTCATGGGCCTTGGCGGCGCAGCCTCTATGCTGCCCGGCATTTCTGCGGTTGGCTCCGCCGCGTCCATTGGCTGCGTTTGCGGCGTGGAGCGCAGCTACAGCTTGAATATGGCCCTTTTGATGAACCTGGTGTTGACACTGGGATTGGTGGTGCAAGATGTGTTCCTGCTTTTGGATGCCGGTATCGGAACCTTATCCTTTCTGATTCTGCTGCGCTATCTGCTGACTGCCATGACCGCCTTTGGCGGAACCGTGCTGGGGGTGAAGGTGATGCGGTATCTGGCAGGGCTGCATGGCTTTGATTTGTTCGCCTTTTACTGCTTTGGACTATCCTTGTTTACCTTTATCTTAAATCTATTGGCTTAGGAGGAATCGTATGGCTAAGAAGAAAAATTCCAGCCAAGCCGAGAAGAGAGTCTCGAATACCAAGAAGAAAGTGACGGAGCAGGCCAGCACCAAGGCCCAGAAATCCGCCGCCAAGAAGCCTGCCGCCTCCGGGAAAAAGGCGCCCCAGGTGAAGACGGAATACGAAAATCCCATCCCCACCAGCGCCATTGTGGCCGTATTCAGCCTGCTGCTGTTTATCCTGTTTGTGGTCATCAGCGTCAATCCCGACGGCGCACTGCTGAAGGTCATTCAATCTGTGGTGCTGGGGCTGATCGGCCCGGCGGGCTTTTACTTTTCCATTCCGGCGCTGCTGTATCTGTTCGTGATTAACACCTTCAGCCGGAAAAACGCGGCGAAAATGCGCAGCTTCTGTCTGATGGCCTTTGTGCTTCTGTGCGGCGCGATTTACCATTTGCTGGTTCAGAAGTATGATATGACCGGCTCCGTGGTGGATGTGGTTCGGAATCTGTATACCGGCGGCAGCACCGGCGCCTCCGGCGGCGTGATTTGCGGCGGCCTGGCGATGCTGCTGCGGTGGTCCTGCGGCGGCCCGATTTCCTATTTGATCACCATCTCGGGCGCGGTGTTTACCCTGCTGGGAGCGTTCCAGATCACCATTCCCAGCATCATCCGCGCCATTGCCAACCGCCCCCGGGATGACTGGGAGGAGGACGAGGATGACTTCATCGAGCCTGCCGCCATCGTGGTGAATCACCTTGCCAACAAGCAGATTGCCCATAAGCGCCAGCAGCGGGAAAAAGCCATGCAGGCCGCGCAAATACCCCCTGCGGCAGAACCGCAGGATGAGGAAATCCTTCGTCCGGCGAAAAAGGCCGCTCCTCCAAAGCCAGCAACGCCGCCCCAGCGGCAGGAGCCTCGCCAGGAACCGGCTTCCGATTCTGTCAAGCAGGTTCCGGGAAAGGGCGCTGCCTTTATGAATCGACTGGATGAGGAAATCGGCGCGCCGCTGGTTGGCACCCGGAACTATGTCCGGGAGGATATCCCCAATGTATTTGACGAGCCGGTGACCCCGGTGGCTCCCGCTGTCCCGGTTCGGGTGGACGCGGAGCCGCTGGAGCCGGAAATTCCAATCCGGATGCCGGAGCTGAAAATGGAGGATCCCATTCCTCCCGCCCCGAAGGTCGCACCCAAGCCCGCACCCAAGCAGCCTGCGGAGGAAAAAACCAAGGTCAACGCCAAAGACACCCAGGAGTCTGCCCGGCAGGTGGCCCAGGAAATCGCCCAGGCCCAGATGGTGGAAAAAGCGGAATACTGTTTCCCGCCAATTGACCTACTGAAGCGTCCCACCCGGGGCGCGGCGGACGGTACCGATGAAATGCGGGAAAATTCCCGCCGCTTGAACGAGACCCTGGCCAGCTTTAAAATCGACGCCCACATCATCAACGTCACTCGTGGCCCCAGCGTCACACGCTACGAGGTGGAGCTGGACAAGGGCGTCCGTTTGAACAAGCTTACCGGCTGCGCCGATGACATTGCCTTGAGCCTGGGCGCCTCCGGCGTCCGCATCGCCGCTGTGCCCGGAAAAATCTCTGTGGTGGGCATCGAGGTGCCTAACCGGGTGGTCACCACCGTTTCTTTGCGGGAGGTCATCGATTCTCCCGAGTTCAGCCGTGCCAAGTCCAAGTCCTCCTTTGCTGTGGGCAAGGACATCGGCGGCAGCTGCATCGTGGGCAACATCGCCAAAATGCCCCACCTGCTGATTGCCGGTACCACCGGCTCCGGTAAGTCCGTGTGCATGAACTCCATCATCATCAGCCTGCTCTACAAGGCCAGCCCTGAGGACGTGAAGCTGATTATGGTTGATCCCAAGATGGTGGAGCTGGGCATCTACAACGGCATTCCCCATCTGCTGATTCCCGTGGTCACCGACCCGAAAAAAGCGGCGGGCAGCCTGCAATGGGCGGTGACGGAAATGCTGCGCCGCTACAAGCTCATGTCCGATGCGGGTGTGCGGGATCTGGAATCCTACAACTCCATCGCGGAGGCGGAGGAGGATGGCCAGAGAATGCCTCAGGTGGTCATCATCATCGATGAGCTGGCGGATCTGATGATGGTCGCCGCCAAAGAGGTGGAGGATTCCATCTGCCGGATTGCCCAGATGGGCCGTGCCGCGGGTATGCACTTGATCATTGCCACCCAGCGTCCCTCGGCGGACGTGATCACGGGTCTGATGAAGGCCAACATACCCTCCCGGATTGCCTTCTCCGTAGCCTCCGCCATGGAATCCCGGATCATTCTGGACACCATGGGCGCGGAAAAGCTGGTGGGAAAGGGCGACATGCTGTTCGCTCCCATTGGCTGCGGAAAACCGATGCGGGTACAGGGCTGCTTCGTCACCGACTCTGAGGTGGAAGCGGTTGCGGAATACGTCAAAGAGAATTACGTGGCTGATTACAACCAGCAGGTGCTGGAGGAAATTGAGAAAAAGGCGATGCAGACCGGAAAGAAGCCTGCCAGTGTTTCCGATCCCGACCCCAGCGACGAGGAGCTGGAGGGAGACGAGATGCTGCCCGCCGCGGTGGACGTGATTCTGGAAACCGGGCAAGCCTCTGTTTCCATGCTCCAGCGGCGGTTGAAGCTGGGCTATGCCCGGGCGGCCCGGATCGTGGATGAGATGGAGGAAAAGGGCATTGTAGGCCCCTTCCAGGGCTCCAAGCCCCGGGCGATTCTCATCACCAAGGAGCAGTGGCAGTCCATGAAGGGCGGCCAGAGCGAGCAGCTGGACTTTGACAGCATGGCCGACTACGGCGTGCCGGAGGAACTGGATTAGCAAAAAGAGGAATGGCCTATGTTTGCCATTCCTCTTTTCCTGTTTAGCCTTCTTCTTGCTTGTGTTCCAGTATATACTGGTGTATCTGCCTGCGTAGGGTAATCAAGTGCCCCAAATCCTCCATCAGTTCCCCATTGGCCTTCAGAAGCATTTCCATGGGCTGCCTGCGGGAGGGATAAGCGCCGCTTTTATAGCGGTCGATGACGATCTCATAGCGCTCCAGAGCCGCTGCCACCGCCGTGTGCCAGGAGATGTAGATTTCCTTTTCCGCCTGGGCGCCCACCAGGGCCATCTGTTGAGGGTTGTCCAGAAGAGGCAGCAGACAGGCGTACAGACTGTCCGCGTTCTCCTGGATGAGAAAGCCGTTGCGTCCATCGGTAATGCCTTCTGCCGCGCAGCTGCCGTGAATCAGCACGGAGGCCACCGAGCAGGCTGCCGCCTCCCGCACCACCAGGCCGTTGGTATCGAAGGTGGAGGGGAACAGAAACAGATCCGCCCGACTGTACCAGGCCCGCAGCGTATTCCGATCGTGAATGGCCCCGGTAAACAGGCATTTCTCCCCAATGCCGCAGCTTTGGGCATAGCTGCGGATTGCGTCCTCATCCGCGCCGGCGCCAACGAACACCATGCGGAAGTCCCGCCCGTCGGCAGCCAACCGGGCCAGGGCGTCCAGAATGATCCGTTGGCCCTTGTACCACTGCATCCTGCCTACGAACAAAAACAGGGGCACGCCCCCCGGCAAGTCCAGCCCTTCCGTGGCTTTGGCGATATCTGCCGGATTGGCCTTGCCCTGGGGAAGGTCAACGCCGTTGGGCATCACAATGTAATCTCCCTCATAGCCAAGCTCCCGAAGGTTTTCTCCGGCCCCCTGGCTGACCACCCATACCTCGTCGCAGGCGCTGATGTTGGTTACCAATGCCTTCCGGCTGCCGGATTGCAGCAATCGGCTGTGCAGAATGTTGGAGATTTCAATATCAAATTTCGTATGATAGGTCAGTACCAACGGTGCGTCCACGATCTGCCGCAGCTGTCTAGCCAGAATGGTGGATACGATGGGGCAGTGGCTGTGCAGCAGGGCAACCGATTCTCCGGATACCCGGCTGGCCACCTCCGGGGAAAAGGGAACCCCCGCCAGATATCCGATTTTTTCCCGAATGTCAATGCTGGGATAGCGCACCACAGGGTAGGGAAACCGCCCATCTTCCGCGTCGGGATGGTGTGGCGTAATCACCATAGCCTTTCCACCGGCATCCGTGATCTGCTGGGCATAATTCACCACCGTGTTGGCGACTCCGTCAATCAGCGGCGGGAAGGAGTCATTGAGTAAGCAGATTGTTTGATTCCAATTCATTTTTATCACCGCTTCTATTATACCCGCTGGCCGGGAAATGTCAATTCCCGGGATTCGACAGACTTAGTGTAAAATAAGAATTGGCAAATGAAAAAGGCAGGGCGAAATCGCCCCGC
>CAMEWZ010000123.1 GCA_945946745.1 uncultured Clostridia bacterium
TCACCGACGCCCTGCAGGGCAACCTGGACGAGTTCAACCCCATCTACATGATGGCGGACTCCGGCGCCCGTGGTTCTATGGCTCAGATCCGTCAGCTGGCCGGTATGCGCGGCTTGATGGCCGATACCGCCGGACGTACCATTGAGATTCCTGTTAAGGCCAACTTCCGTGAGGGCCTGTCTGTTCTGGAGTACTTCATCTCCTCCAGAGGCGCCCGGAAGGGCATGACCGATACCGCCCTGCGTACCGCCGACTCCGGTTACTTGACCCGCCGAATGGTGGACGTTTCCCAGGATGTGATCATCCGGGAGCACAACTGCGGCACCGAGAACGGCATCTGGGTTGGCGCTGTCTACGACAAGAACGGCGATGTCATCGATACCTTCGGCAACCGCATCCGGGGCCGTTATCCCGTCCACGATGTGCTGCATCCTGTTACCGGGGAGCTGCTGCACTCCAAGGACGTGATGATGATGCCTGAGGACGCCGAGAAGTTCGAGAAGGCTGGCATCAATAAGATTTATATCCGCACCATTCTGGGCTGCCACGCCCGGGTGGGCGTGTGCGCCAAGTGCTATGGCATGAACCTGGCCACCTCCAAGGAAGTGGATCTGGGCGAGGCTGTCGGCATCATCGCCGCCCAGTCCATCGGCGAACCCGGTACCCAGCTGACCATGCGTACCTTCCACTCCGGCGGCGTTGCGGGTGACGATATCACCCAGGGTCTGCCCCGAGTCGAAGAACTGTTCGAGGCCCGCCGTCCCAAGAAGATGGCCCAGATCTCCGAGATCACCGGTGTGGTCAGCATTGACGATACCCACCGTACCGCCCTGCGTAACATCACCGTCACCGCCGACGACGGCGAGGTGAAGGTCTACCAGGTGCCCTACTCCGTGGGCTTGAAGGTTGCCCACGGCAAGGTGGTTCAGAAGGGCGAGCCCATCACCGACGGCGCCCTGTATCCCCAGGACGTGCTGCGGATCTCCGGCGTGGAGGCTGTCCAGGATTACCTGGTGCAGTCCGTCCAGGCGGTGTACCGCCAGCAGGGCGTGGAAATCAACGACAAGCACATCGAGGTCATCATCCGTCAGATGATGCGCCAGGTTCGCATCGAGGATCCCGGCGACACCGCGCTGCTCACCGGCAGCACCGTGGACACCTTCGAGTTTGAGGATGCCAACGCGGAGATCCAGCGCCGTATTGACGCCGGTGAGACCGAACTGCGGAAGGCGGAGTCCAGCGCCGTGCTGCTGGGCATTACCAAGGCCGCTCTGGCCACCGATTCCTTCCTGTCCGCCGCCTCCTTCCAGGAGACCACCAAGGTTTTGACCGACGCCGCCATCAAGGGCAAGGTTGACCACCTGGTTGGCTTGAAGGAGAACGTGCTGATCGGTAAGCTGATCCCCGCTGGCTCCGGCTTGATGGCCTACCGGGACTACCAGCCCGGTGCCACCCCCGCAAGCCGTCTGCCTGAGGAAATGATGGAGAACGCGCTGAATTAATGCAAGAAGCCGCTACCGAAAATGGTAGCGGCTTTTTTGCGGAAGATAAGATTTTGGCCGTATGGGGATAACCAGGAGGTTATTCCAGATGGAAAGCCTGGGATAGCTGGGACAGTGCGACGTCCCAGGTATAGTGCGCCCGAAGCTGTTGACCGGCCAGTCTGGCGGCGGAATCTTGCCAGGCTGGGTCAGACAGCGCCTGAATGCAGGCCTCCGCCACGGTGTCCGGGGCCATATCCTTTAAAAGAATGCCGTAACGGTTATCCAGCAGCAGCTGGGGACTTCCGCCGGTGGCTGTGGTGATGATGGGACAACCCATCGCCGCCGCT
This sequence comes from uncultured Clostridia bacterium, assembly GCA_945946745.1. GTDB lineage: Bacteria > Bacillota > Clostridia > Oscillospirales > Oscillospiraceae > Faecousia. The sequence goes on from CAMEWZ010000123.1 coordinate 1,832, forward strand.
TCTAGCACGGTGCAGGCGAAGCCCTCGCTGCGGCTGGGCAGGCAGAAAAGGTCAGCCTGTTGCAAAAGCGCCAGCACATCCCCATACGCCTGTCCGCCCAGAAGAAATACCCCTTCCGGCGGCCGGGACTGGTGCTTTTCGAACAGAGGCCCATCTCCGGCCATCAGCAGCCAGGCGTTGGGATGGACTTCCCGGATTCGGGGCATGGCGGACAGCATGGACTCCACGCCTTTTTCCGGAATCATCCGCCCGACAAAGGCAAGAATGCGGTCATCCGAGGAAAGCCCCAGCCGCTGCCGCCAGTCTGTGCCGGGGGAGACGGAGCGGGAAACCTCCTCGGGGTCAATGGCGTTGGTGATAATCCCCTTTCCGGAGATGGAAAAATTGGACAGCCATTGAACAGCGGCGCTGGACACCCCGTAAAAATCGGAACAAAAATGATGGCACAGCCGGGCGGCGATATGCTCATACAGCTTTCCCGCAAGCACCAGGGGCTTGCTGCCGGTCATCAGCCAGGCAGAACCGTGGTTGATCAGAATGCGGGGGATTTTCCTCTTGCCGGCCCGGCTTGCGGCATACATGCTCAGCGGATAAAAGTAGGTGTTGATAACGCAAAAGTCGATTTTTTGCGACCAGAGCTTCTTGGCAAGACGGTGAAATTCTCCGGTGGGCTTCAGCAGAGGGAGGCGTCCGTGGAGAAAGCGCCAGCTGGGAAAACGGTAGATTTCGATACCCTCCGGATCGGTTTCCCAGGCGGGCAGACCAGGTAAGGCGCTGGTGGCGACGATGACCCGGTTCCCTTGCTGGAGCAGGCGTTTGGCCAGATTGTAGGTATACCGCTCCACCCCACCGGCGGTAGGCAGATATTGGGCGGAGAAAAATAGAAATGTATGGCCCATGGCGTTCCTCCTGGTTGCGAGAATCCTGTTTCCCGAAAAATTCTTACCATAATGCGTACGGAACAACGCAAAACGCTTTGAAAGCCAAGGCTTTCAAGCCTTTCGTGCGTTGTTCTGGCGCAAGGTTTTGTGGGATTTCCCACAAAACCCTTGCACCTACCAAATGGCATGGTGCGCCATGCCATTTGGATACGCATTGATTTCTGTCTGAATTCCATAAAAACGGTTATAAAGAGCCGTTTTTATGGAATTACGCACCGAACGGTGCGTGAATAAGCCGCTTTGCGGCTTATTCAGCAGACATTATATAGTTTACCACTTTTTCCTGTGGTGGTAAAGGGTTCCGGGTTGGAAAATTGAAAACAATTGGTTAACATCTGAAAACCGGCAGGACGCTTCCGCGTCCTGCCGGTTTGTTAATTGTCATCGTCCATATCATCTGGGACGCCGTCGCCGTCGGCATCGGTGGTCATCACCTCGCCGAAACGAACCCGGCGCTTGATTTTGGTCTCCTCCACCTGCTGGTGGATCAGCTCCTTGACGAAAATGGGATCCTTAATGTTTTTCAGCACCAGGGTGGGCATGGTCTTGTCGGAGGAAATCACCCGCACCGTACCCACACCGAAAATCCGCTGCCACAGCGTACGGCTGGTGTCGATATCCCGCACCCGGTACAGCAGAATTTCATCATCCCGGATATTCAGAAAGCCCACCGAGGTAAACAGGCGATCCTCGGATAGACTGTAGCGGGTGAAGCTGATGGGCAGACCCAAATGCCGTTTCCGATCCTGCCATAGATAATCAATGTGGATGGACATGGAGCACTCCTCCTTTGGTTTTTCTTTATTCTACCCCGGCAAGGAACAATTGTCAAGAGAGTGTGGCGTTGTGGATACCGTTTCCCCCACCAGACAGCTCCACACTTCAAACTCCACACTATAGAATGAGGCAGATCAGCCCCGTGGCGCCCTCGTTGACGATCCGGGTCAGTGTCCCCCGGAATTTTCCACGCACATCCTCCGGCAGCTGCACCAGCTTGGCCGTCAGCCCCTCCTGGATCAGATCGTACACGGATTTTCCGAAAATATTGCTCTGCCAGAGTTTTTCTGGATCCTCTCCGGTCAGCTGGGCGATCAGATCCCGGGACTGCTTTTCGTCCCCCACCATGGGGCTGATTTCCGTGTCGATGTCCACCCGGATCATGTGAATGGAGGGAGCGCCTGCTTTCAGCTTCACCCCGTAGGCCCCGCCCTTTCGGATGACCTCCGGCTTTTCCAGCTTCATTTCCCCGGCGTCCGGCAGAACCACCCCGTAGCCCGTGGCCTTCACGGCGGACAGGGCATCGGAAATTTTGTCGTACTCCTGCTTGACTTGCGCCAACTCCATCAACAGCGACAGCAGCTGGGCATCATTTTCGATGGGCATTCCCGCCTTGGCGCTTAAGATTTCATAGTACAGCTTTTCCGGCAGCACGATGGCACAGCTGACCGTCCCCGTGCCCAGATCGACCCCCCGCAGGGTATAGTCCTGCACCGGCTCCAGCTCCCGTAAGGTAGACAAAACCGCCTCCGCCTGGCCCAGACTGGTGATCTGTTCCGCCCGCTGAAGCAGCCCCTGGTACAGGGCGCTTTTCACAGGATGCTCCGGCTCCAGGGCATCCAGCCACCGGGGCAGATAGATCCGCAGCTGTCCCATGGGGAAGGTATACAGCAGGGCTTTCAGCAGGCGGGTGATTCCCTCTTGATCCAGGCTCTGGCAGTCGCAGACCAGGGCCTCCACCCCGAATTTTTCCCGCAGCTCCTTCCGGACGCTGGCCGCCGCCTCGCCGCCCGGCTCCCGGGAGTTGACCACCACCAGGTAGGGCTTCCCGGTTTTCTGCATGTCGGTGATGGCCTTTTCCTCCGCGGCCAGATAATCCTGCCGGGGGATGTCGGTGATGGTGCCGTCGGTGGTGACCACCAGGCCCAGGGTGCAGTGGCCCTCCATGACCTTTTTCGTCCCCAGCTCCGCCGCCTGGGTCATAGGAATCTCGTGGTCGAACCAGGGGGTGGTGACCATCCGGGGGGTACCGTCCTCCTCCGCCCCCACAGCCCCGGGCACCATGTAGCCCACGGAGTCGATAAACCGCACCCGCAGCCGGGTGGTGCCATCGGGGGAGATTTCCGCCGCCTCCTCGGGGATGAATTTCGGCTCCGAGGTCATAATGGTTTTCCCAGAGCCGCTTTGGGGCAGCTCATCCCTGGCCCGCTCCTTGCGATAGGGGTCGGCAATGCCGGGGATCACCAGCTCCTCCATGACGCGCTTGATCAGGGTGGATTTTCCCGTGCGCACCGGCCCCACCACGCCCACATAAATATGACCGCCGGTTCGCGCGGCGATATCCGCGTAAATTTGCTCCATAGCCATCCTCCTTTTCGGCAGGAGGAAGGCTCCTGCCATGGGTTTACCACAGGGTATGTCC
>CAMEWZ010000124.1 GCA_945946745.1 uncultured Clostridia bacterium
GCACGCATTGTCCGCGGCCACTGGCCGCAGCTTAGCCCCACAGGTCGGAGAGCATGGGGATGACCTGCTTTTTCCGGCTCATGACCTTGGGAAGGAAGGCGGTGTTGTCCTTGGGCACCACGCCGAAGGCCTGGCGGATGGTGTCGTCGTCGCCAACGTAGAGAATTTGGGTGCCTTCCAGCAGCACGTCTGTCAGCATCAGCACCACCAGATCCAGCCCCTTCTTCTTGGCGTGGGTTTCCATCAGCGCCAGGAATTCCTCCCGGCGGCTCAGCAGGCTGGAGCTGTCCACACAGGTCAGCTGGGCCACCGCCAGGGAATGCCCCGCGATGTGGAACTCCTTGTAATCCGTGAATAGAATTTCCTCCGCGCTCTTGTTGACCACCGAGGCGGAGAAGATTTCCTTGCCCAGTTCGTCCAGGGACACATTGGCGATCCGGGCCATCCGCTCCGCCGTCCGGACATCCCGGGAGGTGCAGGTGGGGGACTTGAACATGACGGTGTCCGACAGAATCGCCGCCGCCATCATACCGGCCAGCGCCGCCGAGGGCATCAGTCCCCGATCCTGGAACATGCTGGCAATAATGGTGTTGGTGGAGCCAACCGGCTCGTTGCGAACGTAAATAGGGTTGTTGGTCTGGATGTCCGCCAGACGGTGATGGTCGATGATCTCCAGAATTTCCGCCTCCTCCAAGCCGGGAACGGACTGGGAGGCCTCGTTGTGATCCACCAGCACCACCCGCTTGCGCCGGGGGCGGAGTAGATGGTACCGGGTCAGAATGCCCACGACCTTCTCGTTTTCATCCAGAATGGGATAGCTGGGATGGCGGTATTTCAGCACCGTTTCCCGCACATCGTCCACCCGCTCGTCCAGATGAAAGCAGACCAGCCCCTCGGTGTTGCAGATCCGGCCCACAGGCGTAGACTGGAAGATCAGCCGGGCAGCCCGGTAGGCGTCGAAGGGGGTGGAAATAATGCAGGTTTTTGTAGGCAGGCTGCGCAGCTCTTCGGAGATCTCCGCCTGGCACAGCACCAGGCAGTTTACATTCAGCTCCAAGGCCCGGCGGATCATGTCCGGCTGATGGCCGCACAAAACGATGCTGTCCTGTTTCCGGAACAGCAGATTCTCCCGGCTCTGGGGCAGGGCGATGGTGACCTCTCCCGCAATGGTGTCCGTATTCTCTCCGGCCTCGTTGAGAACCTTTCCTTCCAGCACGGACAGCATGTTGAACAGAGGTACCTCCTCCAGAATACCGGAGGATATGCCGGACATGTTGTAGCTGGCGATATCCGTCCGGGAGAGAATGCCGAACAGGGTGCCGTCCTCCCGGGCAACGGGCACGGCGGTGATGCCGGGATATTCCTCCAGCTCGGCCCAGGCCCGGCTCACGGTGACACCTGCGTTGAGAACAGGCGGCGTGTCAAAGTCCAGATCCCGCACCTGGTTATATAGGTTGCTGATTCGCTTGGGGGGCTGGAAACCGAACCGGTTCAGCACGATGTTGGTCTCATCGGAGACCCGGCCCAGGCAGGCTGCCTGGTATTCCCGGTCACCACAGGCGTTGCGCAGGGCGGTATAGGCAATGGCGGCCACAATGGAATCCGTGTCTGGATTGCGGTGGCCGGTAACATAAATAGGATCCATAAAATGCACCTCCGATTTTTTCGTTGACAGTTTTGGGGATGGTGGGGGAAACCATGGTTCCATTTCAGCCGGATACTTCTCCCGCCAGATTTTTTTGGAACAGGGCGGCGATTTCCGCTGGGTGCATTCCCTGGCCCAAGGCCCACATGAGCTTGGTCATGGCGGCCTCGGAGGTCATATCCCGGCCTTGGATGACGCCCAGCTCCAGCAGCTTGCTGCCCACCTGGTAAACCTCCAGATTGGCGCTGTCGTACAGGCATTGGGTGGTGACCACCACGCTGACGCCATCCTCCACACACCGGCGGATGCCCCGCAGCCCCCGGTGGAGCACGTTCATCCCGCCCAGGCCGAAGGCCTCAATGACGATGCCTTTATAGCCCATGGCGGCCAGCATATCGAAAATCGCCGGGTTTAACCCCGGGGTCAGCTTCAGCAGAAACACATTCTGGCTGAGTTTCGGGCACAGCCGGGCAGAGCCAGAGGATTTTGGCAGCACGCTTTCGTCCACCACCAGCCCCAGGTTGCTCACCCGGGCGGCATAGCGGGCGTTGACGCTTTCAAAGGCGTAAAACCCCGAGGCCCGCACCTTCACCGCCCGGCAGCCCAGCATCACCTTCCGGTCAAAGGCCAGGAAAACGCCGGGATATCCGGAGGCCGCCATGGCGAAGGCGGTGCGCAGATTGTCCGGGCCGTCGGACAGCATGTCCGCCAGGGGCAGCTGAGAGCCGGTGAACACCACCGGGAGATCGATTCCCGGCAGCATAAAGGTCACAGCGGAGGCGGTATAGGCCATGGTATCCGTGCCATGGGAGACCACAATGCCGTCAAACCCGTCCCGCCCCTCGAAAATCGCCTGGGCAATGCGCTGCCATTCCTCCGGACGAATGTTGGAGGAGTCCAGGCACATCACATCCCGGACGGTGATATCATAGTACGTCCGGAGCTGGTTCAGCTCCCGCTCCATCACATCGGAGCGGTGGGGCTCCAGCCCCTCCCCGCCGGGGACAGAGGCAATGGTGCCGCCGGTGGTCAGCAGCAGAATTTTCTTTTTTCCCATCATGCTTGTGCCTCCAGCTTCTTTACAAAGCCTTCCAGCCGGTCAAGGCCGGTTCTTAGGTTTTCATCGGAACAGCAGTAGGACAGCCGAATGTAGCCCTCCGCGCCGAAGCAGCTGCCGGGAACCGCGGCCACTCCCGCCTCTCGAATCATCCGGGTGCAGAATTCGGCGCTGTCCAGGCCGAATTGGGAGATTTGGGGGAACACATAGAAGGCCCCCTCCGGCTCCGGGAAGGGCAGTCCCATCTCCCGCAGCCGGGCGCAGACGAAATCCCGGCGCTTCCGGTAGGTTTCCTGCATAGGAGAAGGGTCGGTTTTCAGCGCAGCCAGAGCCGCTTCCTGGACGAAGGTGGGCACGGCGGTGATCTCGGCGGCGCTGAGCAGCAGCAGACGATCCATGACATAGCCGGGGCAGGTCAGGTAGCCCACCCGCCAGCCGGTCATGGCGTAGGGCTTCGAAAAGCTCTGGCAGAGAATCAGCTGGTCAGCCAGGTCGGAATCCAAGCTCAGATCCGGCACCTCCGCGCCGTAGGACAGCTGGCTGTACACATTGTCGCAGATTACAAAAATCGGCTTTCCCATCACGGCCTGCTTCACCTGGGCAAGGCTTTCCCGGCTGAATACCACACCGGTTGGGTTGCAGGGGGAATTGAGGACAATGGCCTTGGTTTTGGGGGTAATGGCAGCGGCCAGGGCCTCCTGGGTGATCTGAAAGCCGGTTTTTGTCACATCCAGCGGAACGGTTTTGGCGCCGGCAATGGTGGCGATGGTCTCGTACAGCCCAAAACCGGGGGTGGGAACAATGACCTCCTCCCCGGGATTCAAGATGCCGAACAGCGCCGTGAACAGGGCCTGGCAGGCGCCGATGGTGATGAGCACCTGCTCCGGGGTGGTTTCGTGGCCCCGGGCGCTCTCAAACGCCGCCACCGCCTGACGCAAGGACGCGGTGCCCTGGTTGGGAGCGTAATGGGTCTGGCCTGCCGCCAGAGCCGCCGCCGCGGCGGCCTTGATAACCTCCGGGGTGTCGAAGTCCGGCTCGCCGATGGTGAGCTTCACGCAGCCCGGGGTTTGGTTCGCCAGATTGGTGTAGACCCGGATGGCGCTGCGCTTTAGGGAGGACAGGTTCTGATTTAAGGGAATCATAGCATTGTTTCCGCCAATTTCTCAAAGAAATCGGCGCCTTTCCGCAAAATGGTTTCGTCAAAATCAAAGGTATCGGCATGGAGGGCCGGGGTGTCCCCCACCCCCAGGAAGAAGAACAGCCCGGGCAGGTATCGCTGATACCAGGAAAAATCCTCCGCCGTCATACTGGGCGCGTCCAACTGGGCAAAGGGAACCGCCGCCATCACCCGGTCATAAAGCGCCGGGGGGTTCATCACCGCCGGATAGCCGTCGGTGCGGTGGACGGTTACGGTGCAGCCGAAAGCCCCCTCCACCTCCCGGCCGATGGCGTCCAGTCCCTGGGCCAGGGAATCGAACACGGAATCCTGGAAGGCCCGCAGGGAGCCCTCCATATGGGTGTGGGCGGACAAAGCGTTGCGGACGGTGCCGCTTTGGAATTTGCCGAATTTCAGCAGCCGGAAAATCTCCGGGGGCAGGGCCGCCTCCAGGGCCATGGCCTTTTGGTAGAAGGCTACCCCGGCAGCCAGGGCGTCAATGCCCTCGGATGCCTTGGCGATGTGGGCGGATTTTCCGTAGATATCCACATTGACCTCGCAGGAGCGGGCCATCAGCTCGTTTTTCCGGCTGGCGATGACGCCTGGGGCCAAACCGGGCCACAGGTGCAGGCCGAAAATGGCTTTGACCCGGTGGGCTTCAAACACCCCGGTATCGCACAGATCCTTTGCCCCGCCGGAGGTTTCCTCGGCGCTTTGGAACACCAGCAGCACGTTATGGGGCAGCGCCTTTTTCAGGCTTAACCGCCGGGCCAGCTCCAGCAGGATGGCCATATGGCCGTCATGGCCGCAGGCGTGCATACATCCGGGGTGCCGGGAGGCATAGGCGGCTCCGGTGCGCTCCTGGATCGGCAGGGCATCGGCGTCCGCCCGGAAGGCGATGGCACTGTCCCGGCCAAAGTCGAAAAAGGCGCACAGGCTCCCGGGCATGGGGGCGAACAGGCGGCAGGAAAGCGGGGACAGAGCGCCGCTTAGGTAAGCAAAGGTCTCGGGCAACTCCCGATCCAGTTCCGGAATTTGGTGCAGCGCCCGGCGGTCTGCGCGGATATCCATACAAGTCGCCTCCCAAGGAAAAAAAGTTTGTATTATTATATCCTGCCGCGTCCCCGGTGTCAATTTCTCTCTTGTGTTTTTGAAAAAAAGATGGTAACATTAAAAATCATATTGCTGCCGGCCTGTTCGGCTGCTTGGT
>CAMEWZ010000125.1 GCA_945946745.1 uncultured Clostridia bacterium
CCAGGTTTCATAACCCCGCCGGTGCCTTTCGCAGAAAGGCGGATTATAGGTATGAGCATTCCCATGGATTCCCAGTGCCTGATGTGCCATCTGAAGCGGAACCTTGACCTGGTGCGTCCCCTGGGAACAGAGGCACAAACCATGGCCTTCGCCCGGGACATGATGCGTATGTACCTGGCCGCGCCGGAGAATGTCAGCTCTCCCTGGTTCAACCCCCAGGTGGCCCAGCTGCTCCAGCAGCATTACGGCCTGTCCCCCGACCGGCTTCGTCCGGAGAAGGAGGCCTCCAACCGCTTCATTTTGGAACGGATGGACACCATCCGGAGTCGGGTGGGTTCCGCTGCCGACCCGGTGCTGGCCGGACTGCAATTCGCCATTTTGGGCAATTATCTGGATTTTGCCGCTTTGCAGGGGCAGGTCAGCTTCTCCGCGCTGGAAAAGATGCTGGACGAGGCGCTGGAAATGGAGATTGACCGGCAGGTTTATGACCGCCTGCTTTCTGAGCTGGCAGCGGGAAAGCGCCTGCTGTATCTGACGGACAACGCCGGAGAAATCGGCTTCGACCGGATCTTCGCCGAGGAGCTTGCCCGGGCATTCCCCCAGCTGGAAATCACCTTCTGCGTCCGGGGCGGCCCCACCGCCAACGACGCCACCCGGGAGGATGCCGCCGCTGTGGGCATCCCCTTCCGGGTCATCGACAATGGCAATCTGGTTCCCGGCACCCAGCTGGATCAGCTGAGCCGGGAGGCCCAAGCGGCCCTGGATGCCGCGGACGTGATCCTGGCCAAGGGCATGGCCAACGCGGAAACCATGCTCGGCTGCGGTTACAACGTCTATTACGCGTTTCTGGTCAAATGCCAGCGCTTTGTCACCCGGTTCGGCAAGCCCCTGTTTACCCCCATGCTGGTTCGGGAGCGCTCCTAATCCGAATCTCGTTTATGAAAACGCGCAGCAAACAGTCTTTTTGGGCGGCACCCAAATTTCGGGTGCCGCCGAAATTTCGTCTTTTTTCCCATCAAGCCCGGATTCACAGTTTTTTTACAATTAGCCCATTGATAATGCCCTGTGGAAATGGTAAACTTACATCAGTATTTTGTTCATTTTTGAACGGTTAGGAGCAAACTATGTCGAAATTTTCCGTAAAAAAGCCGTTGACGGTTTTCGTCGCGGTGATTGCGGTGCTGGTTCTGGGAGTGGTAGCCTACACGCGGATGACCCCGGATCTGCTGCCCAATATGGATTTCCCCTATGTGATGATTATGACCACCTATCCCGGCGCCAGCCCGGAGAAGGTGGAGGCGGAAATCACCAAGCCCATGGAGCAGGCCATGTCCACCCTGGAGCACATTAAGGAGGTCACCTCCACCTCCAGCGAGAACGCCAGCATGGTGATGCTGGAATTCGAGGACTCGGTGAATATGGACACCATCGGCGTGGACATCCAGCAGAAGATCACCACCCTGTCCGCCGGTTGGGAGGACACCGTGGGCAGCCCCTATGTGCTGAAGATCAATCCCTCCATGCTGCCGGTGGAGGTAGCGGCGCTGTCCATGGAGGGGATGGACACCATCGCGCTGACGGAATTCGTAGACGACACCCTGATGAACAAGCTGGAGGGCATCCCCGGCGTGGCCCGGATCACCGCCACCGGCAAGATTGAACAGCAGATTCATGTGGTGCTGGATCAAGACATGATCGACGCGCTGAACCGAAAAATCGCCAACGCGGTCAACGGTCAGCTGGACGACGCCCAGCAGGAGCTGGAGGATCAGAAAAAGGATCTGGAAAACGCCAAGGGGCAAATGAGCAGCGCCCAGTCCAAGCTGGACGAAAGCGGCACCGCTCTGGCACAGCAGACCGCCGAGGGGGAGGCGCAGCTCAGCGAAAAGCAGCAAGAACTGCTGGCCGCCAAAACCGCCCTGCAAGCCCAGATCACCCTGCTGCAAACCACTGTGGATCAGCTGCAAAACGGAATTGACACACTGAAAACAGCCCAGAAAACCATCGAGGAGCTGAAGGCGGAGAAGGCCCGTCTGGAAAATCAAATTGCAGGCATTGAAGCCCTGCAAACCGCTCTTGAGGGCCAGCCAGATTACATAACCCTAACCACCGCCGAGGCGGAGGCCAATACCGTTTATCAAACCGCGATTGCCACCACCTCCACAAAGAAGGCGCTGTACGATACCGCTGTCACCAACTATAAGCTGGCTGCCGCCCAGGAGCCCCATCCCGAAAACCTGGGCGAATTAGAAAACGCCATGACAGACGCCAAAACCGCCTACGACCAGGCAGTCGAGGCTGAGGCCTCCGCCAAGGCCGCCTGGGAGACCGCCGCTGCTGCTTTGGAGACCCGCAACGGCCAGTATACCGACCTGGGCCTGGAGCCTGGAACGGATCTTGCCGTAGCCCTAACCACTGCCGAGGCGGATTTGGTTTCCGTGAATACCCGCCTTACCGCAGCCCGCGCCAGCCTATCCCTGGTGGGTATCTCCGATGAAAGCGAAATCCCCGGAAAAATCCAGGAACTGGAAAAGCAGCGCGCCGAAGCCAGCAAAACCCTGGGGGAGCTGCAATCCAACCTGGCCGGTCTGGAAAGCGGGGAAGTCCAGCTTCAGCAGGCGGCCATCGCCCTTCAGCAGGCCAAAACCTCCGGCATGCTGCAAATCAGCACCGCCGCCGGCAAGCTGGCCGCCAGCTCCGCCTCCATTGAAATGGCGCTGAAGCAGATTGAAAGCGGCCTGGAAACCATCGAGGACAGCCGGGAGGACGCCCTGCGCCAGGCGGATCTGAACAACATCATCACCATGGATATGGTGACAAAGGTTCTGACCGCCCAGAATTTCGCCATGCCGGCGGGCTATGTGGAGCAGGACGGGGTCAACTACATGGTCTCCATCGGCGACGAGATCACCGATCTGAAAACCCTGCAAAATCTGCTGCTGTTTGACCTGGATATGGAGGGGGTAGACCCCATCTATTTAAAGGACGTGGCGGTGGTCATGGTCACCGACAACCGGGACGAGACCTACGCCAAGCTTAACGGCAAGGACGGCGTGATGCTGAGCTTTGAGAAGCAGAGCACCTACTCCACCGCCGAAACCACCAACAATATTCAGTCCCGTTTCCGGGAGCTGGAGCAGGAATACCCCGGTCTGGAATTTGTGGCGCTGATGAACCAGGGCGACTACATTTACTTGATCGTAGATTCTATTCTGAACAGCCTGCTGCTGGGCGCACTGTTCGCCATTGTGGTGCTGTACCTGTTCCTGCGGGATCTGCGGCCCACCTTTATCACCCTGTGCGCCATACCGGTCAGTGTGGTGTTCGCCATCGTGCTAATGTACTTCTCCGGGGTGACCATCAACATGATTTCCCTGTCCGGCCTGGCCGTGGCGGTGGGTATGCTGGTGGACAACTCCGTGGTGGTAATCGAGAACATTTACCGTCTCCGGGCCAAGGGGGCCAATGTCATCCAGGCCGCCGTGTCCGGCGCGGGACAGGTGGCAGGTGCGGTCACTGCCTCCACCTTGACCACGGTGTGCGTGTTCCTGCCCATCGTGTTCGTGGAGGGCATCACCCGGCAGCTGTTCACCGACCTGGCGCTGACCATGTCCTATGCCCTGCTGGCCAGCTTGATCGTGTCGCTGACCCTGGTGCCCGCCATGGCCTCGGGTATGCTGCGGAAGGAGCAGCAGGCGAAGCCCGGCATTGTGGAGCGCAAGCTGCTGCCCCTGTATGAAAAGGCCGTTCGCTGGGCCTTGACCCACAAGGCCGCCATCCTGCTGAGCGCGGCGGCGCTGCTGGTGGCCACCGCCGCCGGGAGCCTAAGCCGGGGCTTCATCTTCATGCCGGAGATGGATATGCCCAACGTCAACGTCAGCGTGACCATGCCCGAGGGCGCGGATATGGAGCAGGCCTCCGGCCTGGCGGACGAAGTGCTGAGCCGGATCGCCCAGGTAGACGGCATCTCCACAGTGGGCGCCATGATGGATGTGGGCACTTCCTCCATCGCCGGTGTGGCCCAGACCAGCTATACCGTCACCATTTACATCACCTTGGCCGACGAAGGCGCCTCCGGCGCGGCGGTGGGCCGCCAGATCGAGCAGCTGTGCGCCGATATGGACTGCACCGTCACCGCCACCTCCGCCATGATGGATATGAGTATGCTCACCGGCAGCGGAATTTCGCTGAACCTGTTCTGCGAGGATATGGACACCCTGCAATCCGCCGCGAAAAAGGCTGCCGGAGTCCTGGAGGGCATCGAGGGAGTCGCGGAGGTATCCAACGGTTTGGAGGATGCCGCCCCGGCCCTGCACGTCCGGGTGGACCGGAACAAAGCCATGAAGCACGGTCTGACCGTTGCTCAGGTCTATATGGAACTGGCCGCCGGTTTGAAAGCCAACGGCACCGTGGCGTCTTTGGAATTGGACGGCATTTCCACCGATGTGATTATCGAAAAGCCCAAGGGCGCGGTGCTGGATGCCCAGGCTCTGCGTGACTATGTCTTTGAAGTCACCGACCAGGAGGGCAATGTGACCCAGGTGCCGCTGAAGGACTTTGCCAAGGTAGAGGAAACCGCCAGTCTGTCCTCCATCAAGCGTCTGAGCCAGCGGCGCTACCTCACCGTCACCGCCACCCTGGCGCCGGGTTATAACGTCACCCTGCTGACCTCCGCCGCGCAAACCGCCATGGCGCAGGCCGATCTGGGGCAAGGCGTCAGCTACACCTTCACCGGCGAAAACGAGACCATCATGGAGTCCGTGCAGCAGCTGATGCTGATGCTGCTGCTGGGCGTGCTGCTGGTGTATTTGGTGATGGTGGCCCAGTTCCAGAGCCTCAAGTCTCCTTTCATTGTCATGTTCACCATCCCCCTGGCCTTTACCGGCGGCTTTCTGGGGCTGCTGGTCTGCGGCATGGAGGTCAGCGTCATTTCCCTCATCGGCTTCATCATGCTCACCGGCATCATCGTCAACAACGG
>CAMEWZ010000126.1 GCA_945946745.1 uncultured Clostridia bacterium
CGGCAGTGATCGGACCAGTAGGTGTCGATCATGCGGATTTCCGTGATGGTGGGATCCCGGTGCTCGCTGACGAAATAGGACTGGCAGAAGGTGATGTCATCCAAATCCATAGCCAGGCCATAACGGCGGATAAAGTCCGCCAGGCCATCCTTATCCAGCCGCGTAAAGCCCTCCAGGGTGGCAACCTCCGTGGGAATCTCATAGGGAATCGCCAGCGTCTGAGGGATGTCCAGCGCGGCCTCCCGGCACTCCACCGGGTTGATGACATACTTCTTAAAGTCGGCGATCTGGGCATCCGTCAGTGCGCCATACAGCGCGTAGACCTTGGCCGCCCGGATCAAGGGGCGCTCTCCCTGGGAAATGATCTGAATGCACTGGGCAGCGGAATCCGCCCGCTGGTCGAACTGACCGGGCAGTGCCTCCACGGCAAAAACGTATGCGCCGGGCAGGTCAACGGAATCGCTGGCGGTGTCCAGCTGAGGCTCGGAGAACACCGTCTTGACTGCGTAATCAAACAGCTCCTTGGTAATGTTCTCCGCGTCATAGCGGTTGAACAGCCGGACAGACTCCAGGCTCTCCATTCCCAGCAGCGTTTTCGCTTCCTTCAGCAGGCCTTGCGCCTCGTTATCCAGGCCTTTCTTTTTTTCTACAAATACGCGATAAACCATAGACTATTTCCTCCCAGCCTTATTTCAACGCCTGTAGGGCCCGCTGGCCGATGTCGCTGCGGCGGTAACGATTCTCAAAATGAACGCCATCCGAAATCCGGTATGCCTCCCGGACGGCATCCGCCAGGGAATCAGCAATGGCGGTGGTGCCGGTGACCCGGCCGCCGGAGGTAAGGAGCTTGCCCTCCGCCAGCTTGGCGCCCGCCACAAAGGTGTGCTCCGCAGCCTCCGGGTCAAGGGTCAGCTCGAAGCCCTTCTGGTAGCTGGTGGGATAGCCCTGAGAGGCCCAGATCACGCAGCAGGCGTGCTTGTCGGAGAACTTGACCTCGGTATCCGCCAGGGTGCCGTTGGTGCAGGCGCGCATGATGGTCAGAAGATCCGATTCCAGCAGGGGCAGCACCACCTGGGTCTCCGGATCGCCGAAGCGGCAGTTATATTCGATGACCTTGGGGCCATCGGGGGTAATCATCAAGCCGAAGTACAGGCAGCCCCGAAAGGTGCGGCCCTCGGCGTTCATGGCAGCGATGGTGGGCAGGAAGATTTCCTCCATGCACCGCTGGGCCACCTCCGGGGTGTAGTAGGGATTGGGCGCCACGGTGCCCATGCCGCCGGTGTTCAGGCCGGTGTCCTTGTCCCCTGCCCGCTTGTGATCCATGGAGGACACCATAGGCTTGACCACCTTGCCGTCGGTGAAGGATAGCACGGACACCTCCGGGCCGGTGAGGAATTCCTCAATGACGACGTGGTCGCCGGATTTGCCGAAAATGTGGCCCTCCATCATGTCCCGGACAGCAGCCTTGGCCTCGTCCCGGGTGCCCGCAATGATAACGCCCTTGCCCAGGGCCAGGCCGTCGGCCTTGATGACTGTGGGGATGGGGGCGGTGTCCAGGTAGCGAAGCGCGGATTCCAGATCATCAAACACTTCGTATTTCGCGGTGGGAATGCCGTATTTCTTCATTAGGTTCTTGGAGAACACCTTGCTGCCCTCGATGATGGCGGCGTTTGCCTGGGGGCCGAAACAGGGAATGCCCTTGGCCTCCAGGGCATCCACGCAGCCCAAAACCAGGGGATCATCCGGAGCCACCACGGCATAATCGATGGCATTCTCCACGGCAAAGGCCACGATTTTTTCAATATCGGTCGCCCCGATGGGGACGCAGACAGCGTCCGCGGCAATGCCGCCGTTGCCGGGCAGGGCAAAGATTTCGGTGACTTCGGGATTCTTTTTCAAGCAGCGGATAATGGCGTGCTCCCGCCCGCCGCCGCCGACAACCATAAGTTTCATTGATCAAAAACCTCCCAGTAGATTGCGTTGACAGTTGACAATTTGTATCCCTACTGTCCACTGTCAACGGAAATTAGTGATGGAACAGCCGCATGCCGGTGAAGGCCATGACCATGTTGTTTTTGTCGCACTCCTCGATCACCAGGTCGTCCCGGATGGAGCCGCCGGGCTCGGCGATGTAGCTGACGCCGGAGGCCTTGGCCCGCTTGATGTTGTCGGCGAAGGGGAAGAAGGCATCGGAACCCAGGGACACGCCGGAGATGGCGCTTAAGTAGGCCCGCTTGTCCTCCTCGGTCAGCCGCTCGGGCTGGCGAGTGAAATAATTCTGCCAGATGCCCTCCGCGCAGACATCCTCCTCGTTGCCGTTGATGTAGCCGTCGATGACGTTGTCCCGGTTGGGACGGCCCAGATCCTCCCGGAAAGGCAGCGCCAGGGTCTTGGGATGCATCCGCAGGAAGAAGGTGTCGGCCTTGGAGCCAGCCAGCCGGGTGCAATGGATCCGGGACTGCTGGCCCGCGCCAACACCGATGGCCTGCCCGTCATAGGCAAAGCATACGGAGTTAGACTGGGTGTATTTCAAGGTAATCAGCGCCACGATCAGATCGATCTTGGCAGATTCGGGCAGGTCTTTGTTCTGAGTGACGATGTTGGTAAGCAGCTCCGGGCCGATCTTGAAGTTGTTCCGGCCCTGCTGGAAGGTGATGCCGAACACCTGCTTGGTCTCCTGCTCGGCAGGGACGTAGCCGGGATCGATGGCGACCACGTTGTAGTTGCCCTTGCGCTTGGTCTTCAGAATGGCCAGGGCCTCGTCGGTGTAGCCGGGAGCGATGACGCCGTCGGAGACCTCCCGGGCAATCAGCTTGGCGGTGGTGGCATCGCACACATCGCTTAGGGCCACCCAGTCGCCAAAGGAGCACATCCGGTCAGTGCCCCGGGCCCGGGCGTAGGCGCAGGCCAGAGGGCTATCGTCCAGCTCGGGCACATCATCCACAAAGCAGGCCTTTTTCAGATTCTCCGGCAGCACCTTTCCCACGGCGGCGGAGGTGGGAGAAACATGCTTGAAGGAGGTCACCGCCACCATGCCGGTGGCTTCTTTCAATTCCTTCACCAACTGCCAGGAGTTCAGGGCGTCCAGGAAATTGATGTAGCCGGGGCGGCCGTTGAGAATGGTGATGGGCAGATCAGAGCCATCGGCCATGTAAATGCGGGAAGGCTTCTGGTTGGGGTTACAGCCGTATTTTAACTGAAATTCGTTCATTTTCGATCCTCCAAAGTGATGCAATACTGCCTCCCCTTGAGGGGAGGTGAACCGCCGAAGGCGGGTCGGAGGGGTACACCCCTCCGCCGCGGCTTACGCCGCGCCAGCTTCCCTGGGAGGGGAGCCTTTTATGCGTGCTTATTGATGATCCGCTGCTCGTATTTGCGGGTTTCCAGATCGGTATAGCGGACGAACAGAGAAATTTTATTGTCGGCGTTCAGATTCTCCCACAGTTCCTTGGTGAAATCATCGATGCCGGCAGGAATGGAAACCCGTTCCGGCTCGCCCTGGAAGGTGGGGATCACAGGATTGCCGTCGCAGACGTAGGTGTGCAGGAAGTGGCCCAGGCCGGCGGTAGCGGGATACTCGTAGAAGAACCGGGCGCAGGCCGCGCCCTCCGGGTCGGCGGCTTTCAGTATGGACAGCTTGTAGCTGCCGTCTCCCGCCTGGATGCCGGAAATGCGGGGGGTCCAGTTGGGGCCGTCGTCCTCAAACTGGCGGGTTCGCAGAGCGGCCTCCCAGCTTTCGCCCCGGGCCAGGAACTCCCAGATGGTGTCGGTCTGGTCGCCGTTGGTCACGATCAGCCCGGTACCCGCTTCCCGCACCGGATGGTAAATGATCAGGTGGGGATCCTTCATCAGGCTGGGGTCGTGGGCTTCGGTGCGGATGCCGTCCGGCTCCTCCACGAACACCCGGTTCCGGGAATTGACGCTGCGGCCCATAATGAAATAGGCGGCCACGGCCTTTTTGCCGTCGGGGGTCACGCCCAGCACAATGCCCCGGCCGGGGTAGGTGTTGCCGCTGAGCCGCTCCGCCATGGTTTTGATTTCGTAGATGTTCATAAGAATTCTCCATTCGCACAGGCCGATTGAGACACATCGGCCCTTCGGTAGGGCGGGCTGCCCTCAGCCCGCCGCTTTCTACGTACCGGTTCTATACGGCGGCTTGAGGGCAAGCCGCCCTATGCAGAGCGTCAGTGCAATCCGGCGCAGACCGTTTCCGCCGCCTGGGGCAGCAGAACCCATTCCGCCTGCTCCATGACCCGGCGCTGCAAAATTTCCGGGGTATCCCCGGGCTCAATATAGACCGCCTTTTGGGCGATGATCTCGCCGCCGTCGGGAATCTCGTTGACGAAATGCACCGTAGCGCCTGTAACCTTTACGCCATAGCGAAGCGCCGCCTCATGCACCCGCAGACCGTAATAGCCCTCGCCGCAGAAGGAAGGAATCAAGGATGGGTGGACATTCAGAATCCGCCTGGGATAGGAGGAGGTGAATTTTTCCGACAAAATCGTCATGAAACCAGCCAGAATAATCACTTCAATGCCATATTCTGTCAGCACCGCTTTCAGCTTTCCCTCAAACGCCTCCTGGGAGCCGCATTCCTTTTTCAACACCACGGCGGTGGGAATGCCCGCTTTCTTTGCCCGTTCCAGGGCGTAGGCGCCCGCATTGTTGGACACCACCAGGGCGATTTCGCCGCTGTTCAAAACCTTTCCCTGGGCGTCGATCAGTGCCTGTAAATTGGTGCCACCGCCGGAAACCAGTACTGCGATTTTGGTTTTCACTCCAGAATCACCTTTTCCTCATTCTCAATAATGGAGCCGATGGTGTAGGCATCTACACCGTTGGCTTTCAGAATTTCGATAGCCTCCCCCTCCTGGGCGGCGGGAACCACGATGCTCATGCCCACGCCCATGTTGTAGGTGTTGAACATATCCCGCTCCGGGATGTTGCCCCACTTGGCGATGA
>CAMEWZ010000127.1 GCA_945946745.1 uncultured Clostridia bacterium
CGTAAAGCTGGGACAGCAGCACCGTTGCGCCGGTGCTCAACCCGATGAAGAAGCCATTGAACAGGCTGATCAGAGCACCGGTGGCGCCCACAGCCGCCAGGGCTTGGGTGCCCACAGACCGTCCCACAATGATGGTATCCACCGTATTATAAAGCTGCTGGAAAAAGGTGCCCAGCAGAATGGGGAAGAAAAACTGGAGAAGCTGCTTCCAGATCACGCCTTCGGTGATCCTGGGAGCAGTGGACATTCGCTGCATGGAAATCGCATCCTTTCGTAATTCCCGGGTATTCTACCACGGGAGCGGGAGCGTGTCCAGGGCTTTTTCCAACGAATCCATAAAAAAGTCGTTTTCTTCAATAAAGTCCGTTTTATTGGACTGTTAATCCGATATACTGTCCTCACCAAGCAAAAGGAAGGCTGTTGACAATGTATCAGATGCGGTATGTAGGCGGACATGTTCAAGTATATGATTTAAGCGGCAAATTCCTGTTCTCGGCGGATACCGAGCGGGAGGCCAGAGAGGAATGGGAGGAATATGCGGAATCTGCGGCTTGACATCTGCTATGACGGAACCCGCTACCGGGGCTGGCAGCGGCTGCCCGGGCGGGAGGACACCATCCAGGGGAAGCTGGAAACGGCACTGTCCCGAATCCTGTCGGAATCCATCGAAATCACCGGCAGCGGACGCACGGATGCCGGTGTGCACGCCAAAGGCCAGGTGGCGAATTTTCATTGCGAAAGCACCATGCCCGCCGGGGAGATTCTGTCCCAGCTGCGCAGGTATCTGCCGGAGGACATCGGCATATACTCCTGCAAGGACGTGTCCAATCGATTCCACGCCCGGCTGAATGCCCGGGAAAAGACCTATCTCTATCGGATCTGGAACAGCGACGCGCCCTGTGTGTTTGACCGGCGGTATGTGGCCGTCATGCCGGAAGGGCTGGATCTGGACGCAATGGAGCGGGCCGCCGGACTTCTGTGCGGCGAGCACGATTTTTCCGCTTTCTGCGGCAATCCCAAGATGAAAAAATCCACCGTCCGCTTTTTGCGATGCATTGAGATCCACCGCCAGGGAGCGGAGATACATCTGCGGTTTACGGGCAATGGATTTCTATACAACATGGTGCGCATTTTGACAGGCACTTTGATCGAAGTCGGCAGAGGCGTGCGAACCCCGGAAAGTGTGACCCAGCTGTTTGGCGGCAAACGGGCCCAGGCAGGTTTTCTCGCCCCGGCCCAGGGATTGTGCCTGGAGGAGGTATTCTATTGAATATTCAAATTTTCGGAAAAGCCAAGTGCTTTGATACCAAAAAAGCCGAGCGCTATTTCAAGGAGCGCCAGATTAAATTTCAATCTATTGACCTGGTGCGATACGGTATGTCCGGCAAGGAATTCGACAGCGTGCTCCGGGCGGTGGGCGGCATCGACAACCTGATCGACTGGGACGGAAAGTCCCCGGAGATTACGCTGATGAAATACATGGAGGATAAGCGTGCCAAGGAGGACAAGGTCTTTGACGATCCCACGCTGATGAAAACCCCCATTGTGCGCAACGGCAAGCAGGCGACGGTGGGCTACTGCCCGGAAATCTGGGCAGAGTGGGAATGATTGTTCGCCAGGCGGGTTAACATAGCGCTCTACAAAAGCGGTTTCCCAAACGGGAACCGCTTTTTTTGTCGTTTCCGTGAACTTTGTGCAACTTTCATCTTGCGATTTCCACAAATTAGTGGTATTCTAGGAGGGCATAATGACGAATTTTCTATCCAGCCTCAATGCCATCGTCTGGGGCGCTCCCGCGCTGATCTTGATTTTGGGTGTGGGCGCGTATTTTACCGTGCGCCTGGGCTTCGTCCAGCTTGTCCTGCTGCCAAAAGCACTGGGGCAATTTCTCCGGAAATTGCGGCCCCAAAGGGGAGACAACGTTTCTTCCTTTCAAGCGCTGTGTACCGCCTTGGCTGCCACGGTGGGCACCGGCAATCTGGTTGGGGTAGCGGGCGCCATCTGTCTTGGCGGCCCGGGGGCGATTTTCTGGATGTGGGTCTGCGGCATTCTGGGCATGGCCACAAAATTCGCCGAAGCCACCCTGGCGGTGCGCTACCGGGTCGCCCAAAAGGAAGGCTGGGCCGGCGGCCCCATGTACATCATCACCCAGGGCCTTGGGCAGCGGTACTATCCGCTGGCTTGGAGCTACTGCCTGTTCGGGGTCATCGCCGCCTTTGGGGTGGGAAACGCCGCCCAGACCAATGCCGTAGTCACCGGCATCAACGCCATGCTGACTTCCTTTGGCCTTCCGGAAACGGTTTGGGGAAATCTTCTGATCGGATTGCTGCTGGCAGCGTTGATTGGCAGGCTGCTTTTTGGCGGCGCTCGAAAAATCGGCGCGGCTGTTCAGAAGCTGGTTCCTTTCGCGGCTGGCGGGTACATGCTCCTGTGCGCCGGGGTGCTGCTGCTTCGTTGGGAAGCCATACCGGATGCCTTTGCGGCGATTCTGAAAGGCGCCGTTTCTCCCCGGGCGGTAACCGGCGGAATGCTCGGCTCCGCGTTCCAGGCACTGCGGATCGGATGCAGCCGAGGCGTTTTTACCAACGAAGCGGGGATGGGAACCGCGTCCATTGCCCACGCCGCCGCGGAGGTCTCCCATCCCGGGGAACAGGGCTTGATGGGGATAATCGAGGTATTTCTGGATACCATCGTCATCTGTACGCTGACTGCGTTGGTGATCCTTTTGAGTGGAGTGCCGATTCCCTACGGCGTGGATGCCGGGGCAGAACTGACCACCCGGGCCTTTGCTTCGGTGTATGGAAGAAGCACCGGCATTCTGCTGGCGGCGGCCTTATCCTGCTTTGCCATTGCAACCATATTGGGCTGGGGCTATTATGGCGTCCAGTGCGCCCAGTTTCTATTTGGCCCGCAAACCGGGAAACCCTTTGCCTTCTTTCAGACAATCATGGTTCTTGTCAGCGCGGTTTTGGATACCGGAACCGTTTGGCTGCTTTCCGAGACAGTGAATGGGTTGATGGCCATTCCCAATTTGATCGCATTGGCCGCCCTGTCGCCGGAACTGATCCGGCTTACCAAGGAATACAAAGCGTCCCTTAAAACCACTTCCGATCACGGCTTTTAAGGGATTGCGGATTAAATAAAAAATGGCACGAATTCGTGCCAGCGGAGGTTACTATGCAGATTTCCATTAACGCGAACCGCTGTGAGCCGTCTCCCATGCGGAAATTCCACCCCCTGGCCGTTGCGGCTGAAAAAGCGGGCAAGAAAATCTATCATCTGAATATCGGCCAGCCCGATCTGCCCACCCCTCAAGCGTTCTATGACGCTGTGCGGGATTTCAGCGCCCACACCCTGGCCTATGAGGCCTCTCCCGGCATGCCTGTTCTGATCGATGCTGTGCGCAGCTATTACAAGACCCTGGATGTGGACTTGGAGCCCAATGATGTGCTCATCACCACCGGCGGCAGCGAGGCGCTGCTGCTGACCTGCCTGAGCATTCTGGATCCCTACACCGAGGTCATCATTCCCGAGCCGTACTATCCCAATTACACCACCTTTGTCCACGCCGCCGGCGGCGTGATCCGCGCCCTGCCCACCAATCCCTGGGAGGGCTACCGCTATGCCAAGCGGGAGCGGATCGAAAGCTTGATTACCAAAAATACCCGTGCCATTCTGATCACCAACCCCGGCAACCCCACCGGCGTTGTTCTGGATCAAGAGGAAATGCGGATGATCGCCGACATCGCAAAGGAACACAATCTGTTCCTGATCTGCGACGAGGTCTATCGGGAATTCTGCTATGATGACCGGTTTGGTGTGCCCACCATGGCCCGGTTCCGGGACATCGATGATAATCTGGTCATTATTGACTCTGTTTCCAAGCGGTTTTCCGCCTGTGGCGCCCGGGTGGGCTGCGTCGTCACCCGGAACAAGGAATTGCAGGCTGCGATTCTCAAATTCTGTCAGTCCCGTCTGGCGGTGGCTACCATCGACCAGCTGGGGGCGGCGGCGCTATACAGCGTGGACAGCGCTTTCTTCCGCAAATGTAAGGCGGAGTACCAGCGCCGCCGGGACACGGTCATCCGCAAGCTGCGCATGATCCCCGGTGTGGTTGTGGAGGTGCCCATGGGCGCGTTCTATCTGATGGCCAGCCTGCCGGTGGATGACGCGGACAAGTTCCAGAGATGGCTGCTGGAAAAATTCAACGATCACGGCGATACCGTGATGTTCGCCCCCGGGGCGCCCTTCTATGAAACCCCCGGCAAGGGCATTAACGAGGTGCGAATCGCCTATGTGCTGAAGCAGGAGAATCTGGAACGGGCGATGGATGTTCTGGCCAGAGGCATTTCCGTGTATCAGCGTGAGGTCATGCACGTACAGCCGGAGTTTTTGAGCGAATAATCGTAGACCGCGACACTTTCGGGTGCCGCGGTTTTTCCATGCCCGCTTCGACTGCATCTGCTTTTCCCGCTGTGTATAATGCAAGGCAGCATCACGAAAGGGGAGTGCATGATGGTAAAACGGTTGATATTCGCATTGTTGAGTACCGCACTGACACTGTCACTGGGAATGCCTGTCCACGCTTCGGAGACAACCGGCTCCATCCGGGTCACGCTGGACACATTCGACCAAGCCGTACCCAACGGTACCGTGACATTGTATCGGGTGGGGCAGGAAATGGACAATGGGTATCGCATTTTGGAGGAATTTGGCGGGGGACTGGTCAGGAAAGACGATGCCAATTCTCCCTATCTTGCCCAGTGGCTGACCCAGATGACGGGAGATAACGGCACCACCCGTCTGCTGGATGCCGATGGCAGTGCGGAATTCTCCAAGCTGCCGGACGGATTGTATCTGCTGATTCAAACCGAGCCAATGGAGGGCTTCTATTCCTTCCGGCCGTTTTTGGTCACCCTTCCCATGGACGATAGCCGCTCCATTCAGGTCAGCCC
>CAMEWZ010000128.1 GCA_945946745.1 uncultured Clostridia bacterium
AGGGTACTCAGCATCAGCCAGGCCGATGCGATCATATCCATCACCTCCATGGCTACTGTATTCGCCATTGCCCGTCCTTTTTCCGAAATTCTCTGCGTCAATCCCGCCATTTGCTGATTAGGCTGCGGATTTGGGCCGTTAGCTTGGCATTGTCCTTGTTGGTTTTGCCTTTGCGGGTCTTGACCAGGGCCAGCAGCTCCTCCGCCGCAGCCAGTAGCTCGCCGTAGACCTGCCGTGCCCGCTGGCTGCCCTTGAAGGCCTCCACCCGGTCGATTTTGCGGCCATCGGTGAAAACCGTCAGCTTTCCGGTGCGCAGATCGTATTCTGTGCCGCTGTAAGGCGCTTCCGCGCGGTAGCCCAGATCCGATAGAGTGTTCCGGAATGCCTCGCAGCTGCTGTCATCCCCGTGGTTGACAAACACCAAGCCAGGCTTTTCCCGGAAGCCACCCAGCCAGGCCAGAAGTCCATCCTTGTCCGCATGGCCGGAAGTGCCATGGAGCATGGCGATCTCCGCGCAGACCACAATGTCCTCGCCAAACAGCTTGACATTTTTCGCGCCCCCCAGCAGGCGGCTGCCCAAAGAGCCCTCCGCCTGGTAGCCTACGAACAGGATGATGCTTTCCTTGCGCCACAGGTTGTGCTTTAGGTGATGGCGGATCCGGCCCGCTTCGCACATGCCGCTGGCGGAGAGAATGACCTTCGGCTCCTGGTCGGCATTGATCAGCTTGGAATCATCAGAGGTAACGGACAGCCGAATTCCGTCAAACCAGATGGGGTTGATGCCCTGCTTCAACAGCGCCTGGGTCTCCTCGTCAAAATAGTCGTAATGGCATTGCAGGAAAATTCCCGTGGCCTCCACAGCCAGGGGTGAGTCCACATACACCGGGAAGCCATTGTGCCCCGTCACCAGGCCCCGCTGCTTGATCTCCCGGATGGCGTAGAGCATCTCCTGGGTTCGTCCCACCGCAAAGGAGGGAATCACCAGATTTCCACCCCGATCCAGGGCTTTCTGGATGTAAGATGCCAGCTCCACCACCACGTCTCCCTGCTCCCGCTCGTGGAGCCGATCGCCGTAGGTGGATTCGATCACCAGGTAATCCGTTTCCTCCACCGTTTGGGGATCCCGGAGGATGGGCTGGTTCACGTTGCCCACGTCTCCACTGAAGACGATTTTCTTCGTCACGCCCTCCTCGGTCAGCCACAATTCGATGGCGGCGGAGCCCAGCAGATGGCCGATGTCCGTCATCCGCAGGACAATCCCCTCCGCCACTTGAATTGGTTCTTGATACCGGCAGGGTCTGAGCAGCTTGATGGCAGCCAAGGCATCGTTTACGGTATAGGTCGGCTCCACCAGCGGCTCTCCCGCCCGTTCGGCCTTGCGATTGCGCCATTGGACTTCGGATTCCTGGATATGGGCTGAATCCCGCAGCATAATGTCGCACAGATTGCAGGTAGCCTCGGTGGCATAGATCAGGCCGGAGAAGCCGTCCTTGCACAGCTTGGGCAGCATACCGGAATGGTCGATATGGGCATGGGTCAGGAACACTGCCTCAATGGCATTGGCAGGAACGGGCAGGGGCACGTTCTGAAAAACGTCTACCCCCTGCTCCATGCCGCAGTCCACCAGGTAGTACCGTCCACCCACTTCCAGCAGTGTACAACTTCCTGTGACCTCATGGGTCGCGCCGATAAATTGAATCTTCATGGTTTACACCTCCGGGATGGGTTTTCTTAGATTATACCACGGTTTTTCCGGGTGGGCAAGGGAGCATTGTATTTCGCCGATAAAACAACCGCCTGGCAGGAGTCTCCCTGCCAGGCGGAATTGTCACATATTGCTTTTTACCACGGAGATCAAGATATCCCCAGCCACCACCCGATCCTCCGCCGCGAAGCCGTCGGCGAAGTTGTCAGAATAGAGCACCTGGGCATTGGGCGGGAACTCGTCGTCCCCTTCCCAGACCAGCAGCCGCATCTGGTAACCGCCGATCAAGTCAAACTGGTAGCCCGCGTCCCCGTGGGGCAGGGGCAGAGCCCCCATTTTTTCCGCAGCGGCTCGGAATGCGGCCACCCGGGTGCCGAAGGTGAACGCCGCCCGGGTCAGCACCCGGCCGGTATAGGGCTTGATGTACATTTCCCCCCAGGGCATTTCCCGGAAGGTTTTCCACTCCCCTGCCCAGGCCACATCCCGGCTTTCCAGCAGATAGCGCAGCAGAAAAGTCTGCACGTTCAGCGGCGGCACCGGGCCGCCATCCAGGGCGCGGATGGCATACTCCGGATGGGAAATGACAAAGCTCCGGCCCAGTAGGGTCACGGTGAATTCATTTCCATCCCAGCGGACATCCGACAGGCGCTGCAACGCCTCCTCCGGCTTTAGGCCGCGGAACTTCTCCTCATAGTGGGCAAAGGGAACTTCTTCTTTGTGATTCTCGATTTGCATAGATACCTCTTACTCGTGCAGCTCCAGGGGCAGGCCGTCGGGGTCATAGAAAAAGGCGATGCGCTTGCCGTTGGAGGCGTTGATCATAATGGGGTCTGTGGGAATTCCCAAAGCGTTCAGCTCCGCGATGGTCTTTTCCAGGTCGGGGGCATGGAAGCACAAATGCCACACGCCGCACTGGGTGGGCTTGCCGGGATTGGGGCTGGGATTCTGCTTGCCGAAAATTTCCAGCATACAGTTGTTCAGCCGAACCTCCAGTTTGATGTCCTGCTGAACTTGGCGATGCTCCTCCCGAATGATCTCAAAGCCCAGCTTGTTTACATAAAAATCCTTGGACTTTTCATAGTCCGAAACAATAATCGCTACATGGTGCAGATTTTCTACCAGCATGGTGTTCCTCCTTATTCATGCAATTCCAGGGGAAGGCCGTCGGGATCCTTAAAAAAGGTCATCCGGCCACCGTTGATGGTGTCGGTGCGGATGGGCTCTGTTTCGATGCCCCGGCTGTTCAGCCAGGCGGCAGTGTCTTCCACATTTTCCACCTGGAAGGCCAGATGCCGCAGGCCCAGAGCCTCCGGCTGGGTAGGCCGCTGGGGCGCGGTGGGCTTGGTAAATAATTCCAGCACCACTTCTCCCGAGCGGAGCATGGTTAAATAGTCCTGCCTGTCCTCCCGCCAGACCTCCCGAACCACGTCAAAGCCCAGCTTCTCTACGTAGAATTCCCGGGAGCGCCGGTAATCCGAGCAGATAATCGCCACATGATGGGTCTTGGTCAGCATATCAAACCTCCTGGCGGCTGTGGGGGAACAGGCTGCGGTCAGTATGGGGCAGGAAGCAGGCGGCGACAAAAGAATCCATGTAGCCAGGGTAGGTGCTCAGCTCCAGATAGGTCATATTGCTGGCAACCTCCGCGCACTTGGCGTTGGCCTCGTCGCTCATGACCATGGCGTAGGAGCCGGTGAGGGAGGAATTGCCGATGTAGTGGAACTTTTCAATCTCCACATCCGGGAACATACCGATATTCACGGCGTTTTTCATATTGATGCCGCTGCCGATGCCACCGGCCACATACACCCGGTCGATCATCTCCACACTCATGTCCACGGATTTGAGGAGCGTGTCGATGGCGGAGAAAATGGCGCCCTTGGCCCGGATGAAGTTGTCGATGTCCACTTCGTTTAGGGAGACTTCCCGGCCAGTTTCGGATTCCTCGGGGAAAGCCACCACATAGCGCCCCATACCGTGGGAATCCCGGCGCACCCGCTTGCCCTCCCGGACGAACAGGCCCTTGGCATTCACGATGCCGCAGCGGAACAGTTCAGAGATTAGGTCGATGATACCGCTGCCACAGATGCCCACCACCTTCTGACCCTCATCGCCGATGACAGAAAGGGTCGGCTCCATGGTATCCACATCGATGACGCAGGCCTCCACCGCGCCGTCGGTGGCCCGCATACCGCTGGAAATGTCACCGCCCTCAAAGGCGGGGCCTGCGGAGCAGGCGCAGGACATGAGGAAGTCCCGGTTGCCGAAGACGATTTCGCCGTTGGTGCCCAGGTCGATGAACAGGCTCATTTCGTCCTTGTCCCAGATGCCGGAGGCAAGGGTGCCGGCGGTGATGTCGCCGCCCACGTAGGAGCCGATGTTGGGAGCAATGAGGACAGGAGCCAGGGGGTTGGCGGGGAGTTTCAGATCCCCAGCCAGCAGCCCATCCCAGTGGAAGAAGCTGGGAACGTAAGGCTCCATGCGGACGGAGGAAGCGTCCACACCTACAAACAGGTGGTTCATGGTGGTATTCGCGCCCACGCACAGCCGCAGAATGCTCCGGGCGTTGATTCCTGCGGTTTTGCACAGGTTGGCGATAATGGGAATCAAGGTCTCTTTCAGAATGGCGTCCTGTAATTTTTTCTTGCCGCCGGGCTTTCCCTGCTCGATGATGCGGTTGATGACATCCGCGCCGTAGCGAATCTGACCGTTGCCGGAGGAGCCTTTCGCCAGCAGCTTGCCAGTGGTGAGGTCTGTGAGCACCATGGTGACGGTGGTGGTGCCGATGTCGATGGCGCAGCCCACAATGGCGGTGTCGTCGGGAGCGCAGACCTCCATGCAGTTAAAAGCGTTCTCGGTCAATTCACCCTTGACGCAGACGGAGAAATGGTTCTCCCGGAGGGTATGGGCCAGCTTGACCATGACAGTGAAGGGAATGTGGACGTGCTCCACGCCGAAGGCCTCCTCAATGGCCCAGGTCAGCCGTTCGTTGTCGGGCATGGTGTCGTCCAATGTGGGTTCCGCCATGGTGATGACCTTGGCGCGGTAGCGGTTCTCAAAATGGATGCCGCTTGCCTTCAGATTCTCCTGGCATTCGTCAAAAATCGCCACTTCCTTGGGGCTGCTCAAGTCGGCGGTTTTCATCCGGGACTGGTAGGCGCTGGCAATATCCGGCACGAACACGGTGCAGTCGGAGCGCACTTTGGAGGAGCAGGACAGCCGCCAGCC
>CAMEWZ010000129.1 GCA_945946745.1 uncultured Clostridia bacterium
AAAAGCTGGGCAGGCGCAGATGGCCCTTGCTTTCAAAGAAGGACAGGAACATCTCGCGCAGTTCGTTTACGCCGTAGGGCTTGGGATTCATGATTTCAACCTCCAAAGAATCATTCTTCTAATCACAGCTTTTATGCAAAGAAAAAGCCGCCCCCAATCCATAGGGGCGACATAAAAATCGCGGTACCACCCTAATTCATCCCCAATGGGGACATCTTAGACGCTCTGTAACGGGAGCACCCGTCCCGGTCATCCCGGGCAACGCAGGAAATGGCTTGCAGCGCAAAACCGGGGGGCTTCCACCATTCCCCTCTCGCTGAAAAGGCTTTGAAAACTGCTTGGTTTCCGCAATGTCTTTGCATATCCACAGTATTTTACCATAAACATTGGAAATGTCAATGACTTTTCCAATATTTTTTCACTTCTTTTGTCCGGGGAATGTACCAGAAGGGTTCATCCGTCTCCGGATCCCAGGGGCGGATTACCCGCTTGGCGGCATTGGGCAGCTTGGGCAGCTTCTCGCCGGGAAACACAATCATTTCCACTTCCAAGCCGCACTCCCCTTTGTTCAGCCGGCAGTCCAGAACACTTGTCCAGCTTTGCAGCTCCTGGCCAAGCTTGAGCAGATCCGGATCCGCGGTTTTCCCCGGCGCAAAATCCAGCAGCCGCACCGCTTGACACCCGCAAGGGCACGGCTCGGTTTCCATACGGGCAAATTCTCCCAGGGGACACCGCAGCTGCGGCTGCGCCTTGGGATAGAGAACCATTTCTCCCAGCTCCCCGGGCGGCAGCGGATTTCCCGATTCATCCACAATGTCCACCCCGTATTCCGCGTCCCGCAGATGAACGCCCCAGCTTTTCCCGCAGGCAAAGCCCGCCACCACACTGCTGACGCCAGGACTAAAGCAGCCGCCCATCTCACAGTCAAAACCCTTTACGATCCCATCGATCATCCAATCCAGGCAAGGATACCCGGACGTGACCACCTTCCGGATATACAAGGGAATCCCGGCAGCCTTTTTCAGCTTGGTCAAGCCCAGGGCAATCAACGGCGCACCAATAAACACGCTGGCCTTGGAGGTAAACGCCTGGCGCAGCAGGGTGCTCCAGCGCCGATCCGGCCCCCAGACAATGGCAATCGCGCCGCAGCGATTCACCGCCTGCTCCATGATCCAGCTTAAGCCGCCGTTTTTGTGATCTTGAAAGCAAATCAGTACCTTTTCCCGTTTTCTAAGGAATCGACTCAAATGCTCCTGCAAATAGGCAATGCTTTGCTCCACACGCCCCGGCTCCATGCTGTATGCAAGAAGCTTGTCCATTGCCGACTGCGCCATACCCATTCCCTCCCATTTTCCTATTGTTGATATTATACACATCAGAACCAGAAAATGCAAGGTTTCTTTCAACATTTCTCACAAGAAATTGAGGACCACACCTTTTGTGGCCCTCCGCTTATGTTCTCTGCATCCATTTTTCCAGCATGGGCAGGTTCGGCTCAAACCGGATGCCGTACCAATGCGCCGGCTCCCGGGCGGTGGTTTCGATGCATTGCAGGGTAAAATCCGCCGCTATTTTTGCAGCCGCCTGGATTTCCTGTCCCTGCATCAGCGCGCCTGTAAAGCAGGCGGCAAAAATATCCCCGGTGCCGCTGTAACCCTTATCCACCCGGCGGTGGCTGTAATGGCGGAACGTTTCCCCCTGCCGAATCAGAACGCCGGTTTCCTCCGGCGTATTTCCAACCCCTGTCAAAATGACGCAGTCATTGTCAAAGCCGGAAAGCCAGCGCTTCAGTTCTGAAACGTCCGGGCTTTCCGAACACGCCCCGCCGCATAGCAGGGCCGCCTCCGTCACATTAGGCAGGAGAATGTGGGCTTTTCCGCACAGCGTTCTCATCGCCCGGACATAGGCTTCGTCAAAACCGGAATAGAGTCTGCCGTTGTCTGCCATAGCCGGATCCACAATGCCGATGCCCCCGGGAGCCAGCAGCGTCTGCAAAATTTCCCCCGCGGTTTCCACCGCCGAGAGGCTTCCCAAATATCCGACCAAAACAGCGTCAAAGGAAATGCCGCAATCCCGCCAATGCTGCACCATTCCCGGCAGCGCGTCGTCAAAGTGAACAATCCGGGGCTGCCCAAAGCCGCCGGTATGGGTGGACAGCAGCGCCGTTGGCAATATGCAGGTCTCATGGCCACAGGCAGACAGAATGGGCAGCGCCACGGTCATGGAGCACTGGCCCACGCAGGAGATGTCCTGGATGGTCAAAATTCGTTTGTACGCCATTCAGTCCACCACATCCCAATCCAGCCCCAACTCCCGGGGCAAAAACCGAGGGCACACCGCCTCTGTCGTCACGATGACAGAGGCCGCCAGCATGGAGCCGATCTTGCAGGCCTGCGCCATGGTCTTCCCATAGGTCAAGCCGATGGCAGCGCCGGCACAGAAGGAGTCTCCCGCGCCGGTGGTGTCCTTGACCTCCACCCGTCTTGCCGGACAGTAGCCCTTCTCCCCCTTCAGGTTGGCATACACCGCGCCGTCGCCGCCCATAGTGACGATCATGCCGGGAATCTGGGCGGCATAGACCTTTTCCGCCAGAATCTCCACCATTTCCTCCGGGGTCTTCTGGGAAAAATCGTCGAAGAACAGCATTTCCGCCTCCTGCAAATTGCACACCAGACAGTCTGTGGACTTTAAAAAATCCCGCCGTTCCAGGGCGATGCTCATATTCCCCACCACAGCGTAGACCTGTTTGCCGTGCTTTTGGGCCAGCTTGAATACGCGCTTGATGATTTCCTTATCCAGATCGATCTCCACAATGACGCTGTCCGCGTTGGCGAAGATTTCATCTCCCTGGCTGTCCAGGATATCCTCAATGGGCGACATATCCGGCCGCTTGGAAATCGACGCCGCCACGTCCCCATCCTTGTCAAACACCGCAAGCCAGGTGCCCATGCCGTCCCGGGTCTTCCGGATATAGCGGGTATCCACCTTGTGATTGTTCAGCTTTTTCAGCACATCTTCCCCATCGCCGCTCTCATCCACCAGGCTGACCAGCGTGGGCCGCAGCTCACAGTTGGCGATATCCTCCGCTACATTTCGCCCCACGCCGCCGTGGATCCGCTCCACCCTGCCCACATTCCGGCCCGTGGGAATAAACGCCGCCTCCGGGTAGCCCTTGATATCCACAAAGATCATGCCAATGACCACAATGCCCATGGTTAATCCTCCCGCTTTTTGGGGCATCACCGCATAATGGGGCCAGGAGATTCGGCGTGAGATTTTGGCACAAGCGAAAGTATGGAAAATGCGGGAATACTGGATGTATTTCCCATTTTTCATACTGCGCGATTGGGGCAAAAGATCCGCCGAAGCCCGCAGTGCCCATTGTGCGGTGATGCCTTAGATGATTATACCACAGCCCTGTCAAATTGCAAGAAAAGCCTTGCGTAATCTTCCAAAATCGATTACAATTTCGTTGTGGCAGCAAATTCTCACTTTATTCTGTACAATGGAGGTTTTTACAATGTCAAGCAATGTACGGCCCGAATCCATGGAGCGTATCACAACCCCGCAGCTGGCCCAGAAGTTCATCGATGAGCAGATCGCCGAGATCCGCGCCCAGGTTGGGGACAGGAAGGTGCTTCTGGCGCTGTCCGGCGGCGTGGATTCCAGCGTGGTAGCGGCTCTGCTGATCAAGGCCATCGGCAAACAGCTGATCTGCGTGCATGTCAATCACGGCCTGCTGCGCAAGGGCGAGCCAGAGCAGGTGGTTCGTGTGTTCCGGGATGAGATGGACGCCAACTTGATCTATGTGGACGCGGTTGACCGGTTCCTTAACAAGCTGGCCGGTGTATCCGACCCGGAAACCAAGCGCAAGATCATCGGCAAAGAGTTCATCGAAGTATTCAACGACGAGGCAAAGAAGCTGGAGGGCATTGATTTTCTGGCTCAGGGCACCATTTATCCCGACATTCTGGAGTCCCACGGCGTCAAGGCCCACCACAATGTGGGCGGCCTGCCCGAGGGCATGAAATTCGAGCTGGTGGAGCCTGTGAAGCTGCTGTTCAAGGACGAGGTGCGTGTTGTGGGCGAGGCACTGGGCCTGCCCCATGGCATGGTCTACCGTCAGCCCTTCCCCGGCCCCGGCCTGGGTGTCCGGTGTCTCGGTGCCATTACCCGGGATCGTCTGGAGGCTCTGCGGGAGGCCGATGCCATTTTGCGGGAGGAATTCGACAAGAACGGCCTGGCCGGAAAGGTGTGGCAGTATTTCATCGCCGTGCCCGACATGAAGAGCGTGGGCGTGCGGGACGGCAAGCGGTATGAGGGCTGGCCCGCCATCATCCGCGCGGTGAACACCACCGACGCCATGACCGCCACCATTGAGGAGATCCCCTATCCCCTGCTGCACCATATCACCGACCGCATCACCCACGAGGTAGAAGGCATCAACCGCGTCCTGCTGGATCTGACCCCAAAGCCCACTGGGAC
Source organism: uncultured Clostridia bacterium (assembly GCA_945946745.1). Taxonomy (GTDB): domain Bacteria; phylum Bacillota; class Clostridia; order Oscillospirales; family Oscillospiraceae; genus Faecousia. The sequence goes on from CAMEWZ010000129.1 coordinate 4,486, forward strand.
GATTGAGTGGGAATAATCCAAAACGCGAAAAAGCCGGGTCTTGACCCGGAAAAGTAGCCGTTTCCACGATTCGTGGCAACGTTTTGGCAACAATTTTCATCATTCCAATAAAATAGAGCTAACTGATTTTGATTAAGTCAGTTAGCTCTTTTTATTTTAGTCGTTATATTTGTTAAGGGTACGGATGATATGGACAGTAGATAGAACTGCGTTGAAGCATAACTCAGCATCCATAGCGGTTGCAGTTCGATTGTGCGTCAGCTCGTTTGA
>CAMEWZ010000130.1 GCA_945946745.1 uncultured Clostridia bacterium
TGCCTTTCGGCACTGGCTACATTGCTGGGGGGACTTTTTTAACAGCCCCTTTTTTGCATATTTGTTTATGCGGCGGTGCCTGTCTCCGCAGGCAGGGTTTCCGTGGTTTCCACGACTGGCTGCGTCTCTTGGGCGGCGTACTTTTCCGGATGGACTGCCAGATCCAGATAGTAGCTTTCCCGCTGGGCCTTTGCCTGCTCCAGATAATTCTGACAGGCGCTGAGGCCTTCTCCCACAATGCCCATGGTGCGGTCATAGGATTTCTGAGCGGCGGAGAACTGGCCGCTGGTTAGACCGAAGGCCTCTGTCCACTGCTCCTCCTTCGCTTTTTCCAGGGGCAGGATGTTATATTCCCGGCTTCCGTTGTTGGAGTTCATATTCACCCAGGTGGGGATCACATCCGCAGCGGAAACATATACCGTACCGTCAGAATACTTTTCAAAGGTGACGGTGAACAGGACGCCATCCTCGGTATAACCGGCGGGGAACAGGCTGCTGACGCCGGTGCGCTGGTTGGACACGGCGTTGCCCAGGGAGTAGATGCAGATGGTTTTGTGGTTAGGATCGACAGTGCTTTCCAGCAGGGCCATGGGCTGCACCACATGGGGATGGCCGCCTACGATCACATCAAATCCCATGTCACACAGCCGCTGGGCCATTTTCTGCTGAGAGGCATTCTCGGTAATCTGGTACTCCTGGCCCCAATGAAGAAAGATCATGGTGGCCTCCGCCCCTGCGGCCTTCATATCCGCGATGATCTGCTCGGCCTCGTTATACAGCTTGTCCGGGTTGCTGTTGGTGAAGTAGTTCATCTGGCCCACATCTTTTACCGGCGTCAGACCGTTCAGAGAGAACCGATTGCCGTCTCCGCTGTAGGCCCAAGTATAGCAGACCATGCCGATTTGGATGCCGTTGACCTCCACGATGGAATACCTTGGCTCCTCACTGAGTTGAGAGCCAAGGGCGGTGAGACCGGCCTCCCGTACCTTTTCCACCGTGCGGGTGATGCCGTCGCCCATGGTGTCTCCGGCGTGATTGTTGGCAGTAAGCAGCATGTCATAGCCCGTATCCACCACCGCGGCCATCAGACCGTCGGGGCAGTTAAAGGCCGGATTGCCCTGGTAGGGATAGCCATCGCCGCCGAAGGTAGTCTCCAAATTGGCCAGAGCATAATCATAAGAGGAAACCAGCTCCTTGGAATAGCGGAAAATGGAGGAAAAATCGTAGCTGCCGTCGCTTTGCCGGCAGGTTTCAAACACGGGCTTGTGCATCAGCAGGTCGCCCTGGGAGGCGATGGTGGCAGTTGCCACCACATGCTCCGGCTCCGGCGGCGCGGTGGTGGGCGGCTCTGTGGTTTCCGGAGGCTGGGTGGTGACCTCGGTGGGCAGTTCAATGGTGACCTGCGGCGTCTGAATCTGCTGGGGCTGGGTGTTTACCATATCGATACACAGCCAGATGAGAAAGGCTGTGGCAGCGATGAGCAGCAGAATCAGCACGATCAGCAGCGCCTTTGCCAGGCCGCCGCCGGATTTTTGGTTACGGGACATAGGTTTCCTCCTTTACAGGCATTGGTTGTCCAGCAGATAGTGTACGCACCGCACGGTCTTTCCGCTGTGAAGGTAAATTCTCGGAACCCGGCGGCTGATGCCGCAGACGAATTCGTAGTTGAAGCTGTCCGCCGCGGCGGCGATCTGCTCCACGGTAATGGCCTCGGCGCCGTCCCTGCCAATGAGCGTCACCGTATCTCCCTGGGCCACGCCGGGGATGTCCGTCACGTCCACCATGAGCTGATCCATGCAGATCCGGCCCAGGATGGGGGCTTTCCGGCCGCGGATGAGCACGTGGAAGTTCCCGGACAGGTTTCGGCGGTAGCCGTCGGCATAGCCAACGGGAATGGTTGCCACCAGGGTTTCCCGGGTGGTGACGAAGGTGCCGCCGTAGCTGATCTCCCGGCCGGGAGGCAGCGGCTTGAGGTGGGTGATCCGGCTGAACCATTCCAAGGCGGGCTTCAGATGCAGCAGCTCGGGGTCAACCTGGTCGCTGGGATACAGCCCGTAGGTGACGATGCCGGAACGCACCATATCGTAGTGCCGGTCAAAGTTCATGAGACCGGCGGAATTGTTCAGGTGGCGGATGGGAATGTGGACGTCCCGGGCCTTCAGCATGGCGTCAAAGGCATCGAACAGCTCCGCTTGCTGCCGGGAGCGGCGGAGGTCGGCGCAGTCGGCAGTGGCGAAATGGCTGAATAAGCCCTCGGCTACCAGTCCCGGCAGAGCGGCGATTTTGGCGCACAGGTCTGCGGATTCCTCCGTGACCTGGGACCCAATGCGGCTCATGCCGGTATCCAGGGCGAAGTGGAAGGGGGCGCTTTTTCCCAAAGCCTGGGCAGCCTGGGACAGGGCCAGGGCGTCCTCCCAGTGGAAAATAGCAGGGCGGATTCCCTGCCGGATGGCATCGGGAAAGGCATGCTGCGGGGTGTAGCCCAGAATCAGAATGGGATTTTTGAGGCCCGCCTGCCGCAGCTCCAGAGCCTCCAGCATAGAACTGACGCCGAAAAAGGCGCAGCGATTCTGAAGCAGCCGGGCAATCTGCACTGCGCCGTGGCCATAGGCATCGGCCTTGATAATGGCCATTACGGGAACGCCCGCTTTGGCCCGAACAGCGTCCAAATTGGCGCAGATCGCATCCAGATCGATGTTCACCCAGGTGTTGTCAAAATCCAAGTTCATCAGCTCGCTTGTTAGAATAGAATGTACAGACGTATACCGCTTGCCTTGGCTCCCCCTATGGGGGAGCTGGCACGGCGTTAGCCGTGACTGAGAGGGCCCTCTCCGCCCCCTTCGGGGGCACCTCTCCCATAGGGAGAGGCAAGGGACTGACCAAGAAATACCAATTTACCCTATAACCCCAATTTTATAGTTTGGATGATTCATTCTATCACAAAACCAGCCAAAAGTAAACACGCAAACGCATTAAGGTTTCCTTGCGCTTTGGCCGGAAACATGGTATAGTGAGAAAAACGCCTATCCTGCAAAGATTGGGGGAACCGCCATGGAACGAACCAATAATTACGCCCTCCAGGCCAGCCAGGCCAAACAGGGCTTCCTGCGCTATGACCAGCAAAAAATCATTGACAAACTGGGCCTTGCCTTTGACGATGCCTTTCTCTACCCCGTGCTGCTGGGGCAGACCTACCGGGTCAGCCGGACAACGGCGGACATGGAGCGCCGGGTGGGAACCGCCTGGGTGGATGCCAACACCCACGAGGAAGTGATGACCCTGCTGGATCTGCTCTGCGACAGCCGGGAGGATCGATGCGTAAGCGGAAAATGGAAGAATATGGCGTCTTTCGGCCTGATGTTCCACCAGAATCTGCTGGAAAATGCCCGGGATCCCTGGGCGGAAAAATTCCAGAACCATCCGGAAGCGTTTCGCCGGGCGTGTCTGACTCTGGGGGGAAGGGAACTGCCTACAGGGGATATCGCCTACGCCATCGAGGTGTTCGATGGCCTGGAAATCGCCGTCCAGCTCTGGTTTGGGGATGAGGAATTTCCGCCGAATCTGCGCTGGCTGTGGGATGAAAACGCCACCATGTACTTAAAGTATGAAACCATGTTCTATGCCAGAAGCCTGCTGCTGCGGCTGCTGGAGGAGGCAATGGCCTGACGCTGTGCCAGAAGACAGTCAGTTTGTGTGGATTTCAACAATTTTCCCCAAAGCCAATTGCATTTTTCCCGGCGGCATGATACCATAAAGGAAACATGCATCAGAAAAGGAGAAAGCAGTATGTTTTATCAAAACGCACGTATTTTCACTTCTGATTTTCAGTTTCACACCGGAGCGTTTGAGGTGGTGGACGGTGTGTTCGGCCAGGTGCTGCCGGAGTCTGTTCCTGCTGACGCGGTGGACTTGCAGGGTGCGACGGTGATCCCCGGTTTGGTGGATGTCCACAGCCATGGCAATTCCGGGGCGGATTTCTCCGATGGGGATTACGACGGCTTGAAGAAAATGGCAGAATTCTATGCCGCATGCGGTGTGACCTCCTTTGCGCCCGCCTCCATGACCTTGCCCTATGATGTGCTGGCCAAGGCCTTTGCCACCGCCCGGCAGCTGGCGGACGAAGCCCCGGAGGGCCATGCCCGGCTTATGGGCATCCAGATGGAGGGGCCATACTTTTCCTATAAAAAGCGGGGCGCGCAGAACCCGGACTATTTGAAGGAACCGGATTTTGCGGGTTTCCGGAACCTGTACGAAAACTGCGGTGGTCTGGTGCGGATTGTGGATGTGGCTCCCGAGCTGCCCGGCGCGGCAGAGTTCGTGGAAAAGGCCAGCAAGCTTTGTACCGTGTCCATTGCCCACACCGACTCCGACTATGACCACGCCAAAGCGGCGGTAGATGCCGGTGTCACCCACTTGACCCACCTGTATAACGCCATGCCCGGCATTCATCACCGGAACCCCGGCGTGATTCCTGCCGCAGTGGAGAATCCAAAGGTGCAGGCGGAGATCATCTGCGACGGCTACCATATCCACCCAGCCTCCGTCCGGCTGGCGTTCACCATGTTTAAAAATCGGATGATCCTGGTGTCGGACTCCGGCCGCTGCGCCGGACTGCCCGAGGGCAGCCAGTTCGAGCTGGGCGGCCAGGAGGCCTGGCTCCGGGGCGGTGTTGCCCGGCTGGCGGACGGAACCATCGCCTGCTCCGCCACGAACCTGTGGCAGTGC
>CAMEWZ010000131.1 GCA_945946745.1 uncultured Clostridia bacterium
CTTTCCACCAGGGAGAGGATCCGCTCGTTTTCTTAGGGGTTATTTAACAGCCCCCATTTGCTTATTCCATAATTTCCTGAGTCAGTCGGATGCCTATCTGAACGCCGTGGATAAAGCCGGATTGCTCATGATCCCGGCAGAGGGTACGACGGGATTGATGATCTTGTCCATGTCTCTCAGCGGCATCCCATTTATGAGGCGGTACAGTTCATGGAAATCCTCTTTGATCCGTCCGCTGCTGTAACCCTGCAATTCTTCATAGCTTTCGAACAGGAGCGCTAAAACCGATTCCCCATCCCCCAATTTCAGAGGGTGGGAGGCAATATGCTTATCCAAGACGGTAAGGTAATCTGCATATTTCATGCGTAGATCACCTCCGCAAAGAGGATTTCCTCTGCAGCACTGCGGATATTGTTCATAGCTCCGACCCATGCCATAGGGTCACGGGCTTTCAGATCTTCTGTGATACCATGCTTTTCCTTCATGCCGAGGACAAGCACATCCAGACGATCCTTGCAGGTCTTATCGACTTCGGCAAGGTGGCTCCAGAGTGTTCCGTCCAGAATCATGGCGTTGTAGAGCACTTCGCGATGCTCCTTCAGGTAGCGATGGCGCATTCTGCCATATTTTCCGATGGGGTTTTTTTCTGTGTCCGGCAGGGCTATCTCAGGAATCAGGTAATCCCCACATTGCCGGTATGTCCCGCCCATAGCTTCAAATTCAGATTTCATTGCAGACTCCTTTCGTGGATGATGATTGCAGCTTATGAAAAAACTCCTTTCCCACAAAACCGCAATTCAAATCACCACAAATGAGCCGCAGTCATGTGTATTTTGCGAAGGGGGTAAAACCTTCCTTTACAAAATACACCCTGGCACGGAATGACAGCCTTTCTTTTTCTTTGTGCTTTTTGATAAAGCAAATTCTTAGTGAGACAGCACCGGTTTTTCTGCTTTCCGGAACGGAAAATCCCTCTTGCGCTTTTGAGAAAAAGCACTATAATATGTCTGGAAATTCTTGGCGCCGTCAGAAAGGGAGGAAATTCTGTGAACCAGACCAACAAAACCATGCTCCAGGGGCCGCTGTTTGGCAATATCATCCTTTACACCATCCCCATCATTCTCACCAGCCTGTTACAGCTATTGTTCAATGCCGCGGACTTGATCGTGGTCGGCCGGTTCTGCGGCAGTGTTTCCGTGGCGGCGGTGGGCGCTACCGGGGCCATTACCAATCTGATGGTGAATTTCTTCATCGGATTGTCCGTAGGCGCCGGTGTCACCGTGGCCCATGGCCTGGGCAGCCGGGAGGATCGGGTCGTCCACTGCACGGTACATACCGCCATCCCCACGGCACTGATCAGCGGCGCCATTTTGACTGTTTTCGGTATTCTTCTTTCGGAAACCTTTCTGCGGATGATGGGAACGCCGGACACGGTACTGCCCCTGTCCGCCGTATACATGAAAATCTATTTCGGGGGCGTCACCTTCACCATGGTCTATAACTTCTGCGCCGCCATTCTCCGGGCGGCGGGAGATACCAAAAGCCCCTTGCTTTATCTAACCTTTGCCGGCGTTGTCAATGTGCTGCTCAATGTATTTTTTGTCCGGGGACTGCATCTGAATGTGGCGGGCGTCGCCCTGGCTACCACCATTTCCCAGGCCATTTCCGCTGTTCTGGTGACTGTGGCGCTGATGCGCCGCACCGACACCTGCAAGCTGATTCTAAGCAAAATGCGCTTTTACAAGCCCCAGCTGCAAAAAATCATCCGCATCGGCCTGCCGGCAGGTATTCAAAGCTCCCTGTTCGCCATCTCCAATGTGCTCATCCAGTCCTCGGTGAATTCCTTCGGGGATATTATGATGTCCGGCAACGCGGCGGCGGCCAACATCGAGGGCTTTGTCTATGTGTCCTTGAACGCTTTCCATCAGACAGCGGTGAATTTCATCGGCCAGAACGCCGGTGCGAAGCAATTCCATCGGGTCTACCGGACGCTGTGGATCTGCCTGGGCTGCGTCACCGTGGTGGGATTGAGTATGGGGATCCTTGCCTATTCCCTTGGCCCCAGGCTGCTGTCCGTCTACATTACCGATTCCCAGGAAGCCATTTCCTACGGCATGATCCGTCTGGCCTACATTTGCCTGCCCTATTTCCTCTGCGGCTTGATGGATGTTTCCACCGGGGCGCTGCGGGGCTTGGGTGAGTCCTTCATCCCCATGGTCATCTCCGTGCTGGGCGTATGTGGAATCCGCATCGGCTGGATCTACACCATCTTCCAGATTCCCCGGTTTCATACCCCCCAGTGCCTGTACTTTTCCTACACTGTGTCCTGGACGCTGACCTTCCTGTTCCAGCTCGCGGCGTTTTTGCGGGTCTGCCGAAAGCACCGCCTGGAAATCTGAAGATCACGCGCATACGTGGAAACGGTCATGCCACCATGCAACCGAAAGTTTCCATTTCGCACTCTGAGGATGGTGGTCTTTTTGCTGACAAACAGCTATCCTTGACCCGAACAAACTGTTCAGATTGGAGGAACCGCTATGACAATCGGTGAAAAAATTTCAAGGCTGCGAAAAGAAAACAATCATACCCAGGAGCAGCTCGCGGATATTCTCGGTGTGTCCAGGCAGGCAATCAGCAAATGGGAAAGCAATATTACCTATCCCGAAACCGACAAACTGATCCGGCTAAGCAAGTTATTCAACTGTTCACTGGATTATCTGCTCAAAGAATCAGAAGAAACAAACAAGGAAAATCCGTCCCAGGAGGAAATTCTGTCTTTCAGAAAGCGTCTGCGGGAAAGAAAAAGTGAAAAAACAATTTGGGGAATGCCCATGTGGCATATCGGCAGGAACGCAAGGGGCTTTCTTGCCGTGGGATTAACTGCCCGTGGCGTGATTGCAGTAGGACTAAATGCAAAAGGGATTGTTTCCCTGGGTATGCTGTCCGTTGGCGGATTATCCCTCGGTATGTTTTCGCTTGGCCTGTGTTCTCTTGGCCTGTTTGCACTTGGACTTCTGTCCGCAGGCTGCTTTTCCATCGGTGTATTTGCGGTCGGGGCAATCAGCCTGGGGATTCTTTCCCTCGGTGCCATCGCAATTGGCGATTTTTCGATTGGAGCGTTGTCCATCGGTCACTATTTCGCCCTTGGAGACAACGCCAGGGCCATGATCGCTTTGGGAGATACGAAAGCGGCAGGCTCTGTCTTTCAAAGAATGGGGGAGCTTTCCCCGCAGGATATTACGGATGTTTTGCGATCACTGGAGGCGGTTGTTCCAAACTATTTCTCGTGGGTTCAAAGCATCCTCCGGCTGTTTCTTTAGTTCAATTTCTTCGGCAGGAAGAAACCCACGGCCCAAGGCCGTGGGTTCACCTATTTTGTCATTTTCTCCTGCTTGACCTTGTGGTCGATCACATGGCGGCTGGCCAGTTCTTCCCGAATGTCCTCCACGGAAATCCCCAGTTCCACCATCAGCACCAGCACATGGTAAGCCAGATCCGCAATTTCATACACCGTCTCCGCCTTGTCCCGGGCTTTGCCCGCGATGATGACCTCCGTGCTCTCCTCTCCCACCTTTTTGAGAATCTTATCCAGTCCCTTCTGGAACAGGTAGGTGGTATAGGAGCCTTCCGGCAGGTCTTTTTTTCTGCCTTCCAGAAGCTGGTACAGCCCCTCCAGGCGGAATTTTTCCTTCTTTTCCCCAAGGACGGGGTTGGTAAAGCAGGAATCCGTCCCCAGGTGGCAGGCGGGGCCGTCCTTCTTCACCCGAACCTCCAGGGCATCGCAGTCGCAGTCGGCGGTGATGGAGACGATGTGCTGGTAATGGCCGCTGGTCTCCCCCTTCAGCCACAGCTCCTGCCGGGAGCGGCTCCAGAAGCAGGTCAGCCCCTTCTCCAGGGAGACCGCCAGACTCTCCCGATTCATGTAGGCCAGGGTCAGCACCTTGTCCGTCTGATCGTCCACCACAATGGCGGGGATCAGCCCCTTTTCGTCAAATTTCAGTTGCTCAATTTCCAGCATATCATAACCTCACCAAAATATCGTTGTCCCGCAGCGTTTTCTTCAGCTCCGGGATCTTCACCTGGCCGAAGTGGAAGATGGAGGCGGCAAGCCCCGCGTCCACCCTGGGCAGGCTCCGGAACAGCTTCACAAAGTCCTCTTGACAGCCCGCGCCGCCGGAGGCGATCACCGGGACATCCACCGCGCTGCTGACGGCTTCCAGCATTTCCAGGTCGAAGCCGCCCTTCACGCCATCGGTGTCGATGGAGTTGAGCACCACCTCGCCCGCGCCGTTCTGTACACAGCGTTTGATCCAGGAGATGGCCTCCATACCGGTGTCCTCCCGGCCGCCCTTGGCGAAAACCCGGAACTGGCCCTCCACCCGCTTCACATCAGCGGACAGTACCACGCACTGGTCGCCGTACAGCCGGGCGGCCTGACCGATTAGGTCTGGATTTCGGATGGCGCCGGAATTGACGCTGACCTTGTCTGCGCCGCATTTTAAAACCCGATCAAAGTCCTCCAGCGTATTGATGCCGCCGCCCACCGTCAAGGGGATGAAAATGGTCTGGGCCACCTGGGTCAGAATGTCCGTGAACAGCCTGCGGCCCTCGGCGGAGGCGGTAATGTCATAGAACACCAGCTCGTCCGCTCCGTTGTCGCTGTAGTATTTTCCCAGCTCCACCGGGGAGGACACGTCCCGCAGCC
>CAMEWZ010000132.1 GCA_945946745.1 uncultured Clostridia bacterium
AAATCAATGGAAGAATTGACAAACCTGCCCCAGGAGGATGTGGAGGTCGTGGACATCCAGTTCCGGCCTGGACAGAAAATCTACTATTTTGATCCCGCTGGTCTGCTATTGACCACCGGGGATCACGTCATCATCGATACCGCCCGAGGGGCGGAATTCGGCATCTGCGCCGGTGGAAATCACCGGATCCCGCCCAAGGATGTGGTGGCCCCCCTGCGCAAGGTTCTGCGCAAGGCCAACGCCCAGGACGAAAAAACCATTGCCGAAAACCGGGCCAAGGAAAAGCGGGCCTTTGACATCTGCCTGCAAAAAATCGCCGACCACGGCCTGGATATGCAGCTGGTGTCCGCCGAGGTGGCCTTTGACGGCAGCAAAATTCTGTTCTATTTCACCGCCGATGAGCGGGTGGATTTCCGGGAACTGGTAAAAAACCTGGCCTCCGTATTCCACACCCGCATCGAGCTGCGGCAGATCGGCGTTCGGGACAAGGCGAAAATGGTGGGAGGTCTGGGCATCTGCGGCCGGCCCTTCTGCTGCGCCAGCTTCCTGGATGACTTCCAGCCGGTATCCATCAAAATGGCCAAGACCCAGAATCTGAGCCTGAACCCCACCAAAATTTCCGGCACCTGCGGGCGGCTGATGTGCTGTCTCAAATACGAGCAGGATGCCTACGAGGATCTGATCCGCACCAGCCCCAAGCCGGAATCCTTCGTGGACACCCCCGAGGGCCGGGGCACCGTGGTGGAGGTGGATCTGCTGCGCCAGCGGGTGAAGGTGCGGATGGAGGAAAACCCCGAGACCATCTCCGTTTTCCCCAACACGGATATCGCGGTGCTGCGCAGCGGCAAGGCTCGGAAGAATGACCCGCCCATTCCGCCCGATTTGGCGCCCATTTCCGGCGGCGGCAAGCGTCCCCGGCCCAGCGAGTCCCCGGAAGGGCCGGTGCTGGAGCCCATCCGTTTCCGCTACAGCACGGAGGCCGTGGTGGACGAGCCGGAGACCCCGCCGGAGCAGCCTGTCCAGCCAGCGGACAGTAAGCCGCCCCGTTCCCGCCGCCGGAAAAACGGCGACGCCGCCCGCCAAGCAGACGGCACGCCCCGGGCAGAGCGTCGGGAACCCAAGGAACCGGCCCAGCCCAGAGAGGCCAAGCCCGCTCCCGAGGGTGAAAAGAAACCGCCCCGCCGCCGTCCCAATAATCGCCGCCGCAGACCCCCAAAAGCCCCAGGCGTCGAGGCATAAATCAGAAAATGCATATCGGCTTCACGCAGCAGACAGTTCGCTTGTGTCAGTTGACAGCGGAAAGTTGACAGTGGACAGTTAAGGTATCCCTGCGGGACATATTTTTCCGGATTTTCAAACATTTTTCGTGCAAAACATGCAGTTTTTCTGTGGTTTTATGGGGTTTCCACACCAGTGGCATTTCTATTATGGAACTTTTTTGACACGCGAAAGCGGCGTCCTCCCGGACGCCGCTTTTTGCTGTCTATTCGGTTTACTTGCGCTTCGGCAGAGAGGCCGCAGCCACGGACTGGCCCACCCGGCGCATCTTTTCGTCAGGCAGCATCACCGCGCACTTCTTCGCCAGCTCGGGGTATTCCTCCGCCAGAATGTCGTTGCAGACCTTCAAGATGGTGTCGCCGCCCTTGCCGGACATCACACGGCCCATGAGCATCATGTAGTCGATGTCGTAGAACTGGGAATACTGAACGGTGGCATAGGCAAAATACGCGCCGATGGTCTCAAAAATGGCGATGGCCCGGGGATCGTCCTGCTCCATGAGGTTCTGGACAAACTTCAGCTTCTCCGCCAGAGACAGCTCCTCGGGGATATCGATGCCCGCAGCGGGAGCCAGCTTGATGACGGCATCCTGGCTAAAATACTTGCAGCCCACGCCGTAGTCGGTGGACCACTCGTCCTGCATGGCGCCCGCCTGCAAATCCACAGGCGCAAAGGCCAGCTCGTTGATCCAGCCCAGCACGTTCTGATCCTTGTCCACGTAGCCCACGGCCTCGGAGGTGCCCATGGCAATGCCCATCAGATTGCCCTTGCCCAGGCCCATAGCCCCGGCCAGAGCGGACACGTCGCCGTCGTTGGCAACCAGAATGGGGACGTTGGGGTCGATTTCCGCGGCAGCCCGGTCATAGATGGTCTTGACCTTGTCCCACTTCTCCCGGGGCACCTTGATGAACAGGGACGCCACCCGAGGCTCGTTGCCGATGAAGTCGCCGGCGGAGGAAACGCCGATGGCATCCACCCGGGGCATTTTGGACGCGGCGGTTTTGAAGGCCTCCACAATGTGGCCGAAGTGGTAATCGGGATCCTCGTTCAGCTTGGGGAACCAAACCACTTCCTCGGAGTAGACGCACTCGCCGTCGATCACGGCGGAAACCTTCCGGTCAGATCCGCCTGCGTCAAAGCCGATCCGGCAGCCATCCATATTGCCGCCCATAGGCTCCGCAGTTTCGTTGGGGGCAGGGCAGGCGTCCAGGGGCAGATCCAGAATCTCCAGCTTCTCCTCGTAGAGCTGCTCCACGAAGCCGTAGTCAAATTCCCGCTCGCCGCCGGGCTGGTAGGCCTTTTGCAATTTCTTCGCCAGCGCAGAGCAGCCGCAGATGGAAACACGGAAGCCGCCAATGGACCACAGCAGGAACTTCACATACCGCTCCACATAGCGGTAGTCCGCCTCGGCCATTTCGGGAGTGCCATGGATGAAGGTCTTATGCACGGAAACCCGGCCCCGGTCACGCTCCACAGCGATGGCGATGGGCTGCTTTGCGTCCTTGAGATAGGCGGCGCGCCAAACGCCGAAGGGAATGAAGGTGGGATCCAACTTGGGCGGATGCTTCATCTGGTATTCAATGCCTAAATACTGCATGGAAAATTCCTCCTCTGGTAGTTGATATCATACATTATAGCACTTGCTGGGGTTTGCGCAATAGGAGAATCTCGCAAAAATTTGTCAATTTTTCCTATTTTGCCAGCTGTTTGTCATAGCCCAGGGCGACAAGCTGACGAAAGGCTGCCCAGGCCTCCTCCGGAATCTCCTGGGGAATTTGGTAGCCCTTTTTCGCGTAGAGATCCATCCGCTGGAAGTCCCCCACGATGACGGAAATGGCGGCGTTTTCGGTGATGCCCTGGTTTTTCGCGTCCGCCAGGTATTCCGGAATGGTCACCTGGGGAGAGGTGACGGTAAAGCGCGGCTCCGGCCAGTAGACCCCCATGGCGGCAAAAATCCGCCGCTCCATAAAGGGCTGGTGGACGCCCAGAATATGGCCGTGGGGCAGGTTTCTCCCCTCCAGCAGCCGCCGGGTAAAGAGAATGTTTTCGGCGGTGTTGGTGGACTCGGTTTCCAGCAGGATGTCCGCCTCCGGCACACCCCATTCCATGGCCACCCGGGCAAACCGCACCGCCTCCGGCTCCGGCAGCAGCCCCGCCGTATTCCGGCCCAAGCCTCCGGTGAACAGCACCTTGGGGGCGTAGCCCTGGCAGTACAGCCCCGCCGCCCGGCGGGCGATGTTGGTATTGAAATTGCCGAAGCCCACAATGCAGTCGGCCTTTTCCGGGGCCTGGTGCATCCCCAGGTAGTCCCAGAGGATTTGCAGGGGTTCCATGAATTCCATTGTTATCTCCATTTTGAAGGGAAGCCGCCGAGGTTATCCCGGCGGCTTCCGTAGTTTAGCAATACTTGGCGATGGCCGCGTTGATCATATCCACACACGCGTCCACGATGGCGTAATCGCTGTCGATCAGCTCCGCCAGAGGCGCCCGGACGCTGCCGCAGTCGGGGCCGCCGTTGCGGCGCAGGATCTCCTTGATCACGGCATACATGTTGCCGTGGCCGGAGCACATCTTGTAGATGATCCGGCAGGCCTCGTTCTGCATTTCCTGGGCCTTGACCAGATTGCCGGAAAGCAGCGCCTCCCGCATACCGATGTACAGTTCCGGCATAGCCGCGTAGGTGCCGCCGATGCCGCCCACAGCGCCCATGGCCAGGCCGCAAATCAGCTGCTCATCGGGGCCGTTGAACACGATGGCGCCCTCGTCCCGCCACATCTGAATGTCCTGGGTGGGCATGGAGGAGTTTTTCACGCCGATGCACCGGGGGTTCTTCAGCATTTCCTTCAGCAGGGGTACCGTCAGGCTGACGCCAGCCAGCTGGGGAATGTTGTAGATGATGAAGTCGGTGTTGGGCGCGGCGGCGGAAATGTCATTCCAGTATTTGGCAATGGCATAGGGGGGCAGGTGGAAGTAGATGGGCGGAATGGAGGCGATGGCATCCACACCCAGGCTCTCGGCATGGGCCGCCAGCTCCTGGGAGTCGGCGGTGTTGTTGCAGGCCACATGGGCGATCACCGTCAGCTTGCCCTTGGCCTCGGCCATGACGTTCTCCAGGACGACCTTGCGTTCTTCCTTGCCCTGGTAAATACACTCACCGGAGGAGCCGCCAACGTAAACGCCCTTGACCCCCTTCTCAATGAAGTAGCGCGTCAGCGCCCGAACACCCTCGGGGCTGATTTTGCCCTCGCTGTCATAGCAGGCGTAGAAAGCAGGAATAATGCCCTCATACTTTTTTGTGTCGGTCATAAGAAATTACCTCAAAACATGAATAGATTTTAAGATAGGAGATATAAGCTTTTGTGCTTATCGGCTTTTGTCAAAAGCATTGTCCTTTATCGAATGAAGCACCC
>CAMEWZ010000133.1 GCA_945946745.1 uncultured Clostridia bacterium
TACGGAAACCGTCGAAGAAGTTGATGAAGGGAACACGGCCCTCGATAGCGGCCAGGTGGGCAACGGCGCCCAGGTCCATAACTTCCTGCACGTTGGTCTCGCAGAGCATGGCGAAGCCGGTCTGACGGCAGGCGTAGACGTCGGAGTGGTCACCGAAGATGTTCAAGGACTGAGCGGCGACGGTACGGGCGGAAACATGGAACACTGCGGGCAGCAGCTCGCCGGCGATCTTGTACATGTTGGGGATCATCAGCAGCAGGCCCTGGGAAGCGGTGTAGGTGGTGGTCAGAGCACCGGCGGCCAGAGAACCGTGAACGGTACCGGCAGCACCAGCCTCGGACTGCATCTCAACAACCTTGACAGTATTGCCAAAGATGTTCTTACGGCCGGCAGCGGACCACTGGTCCACGTTGTCAGCCATGGGGCTGGAAGGGGTGATGGGGTAGATGCCAGCGACCTCAGTAAAGGCGTAGCTGACGTGGGCGGCAGCAGTATTGCCGTCCATGGTTTTAAATTTTCTTGCCAAAACGAAATACCTCCTAAAGTATTCAATTTTTGTCGCGTATATCATAGCACTTCCTGGCTGATTTGTAAAGTCATGAAACGACTGTGTTGTGAAATTTTTATTCTTTTTAACAAGAATCTTACAGGAAAACTGTACACCTTGTAAAAAGGCTGTCTGGCATGGGAATAACACAAAATCGTTGGTGTTTTTTCCATTGACGCGGTAGAATAAATTCGATATACTATAGAAACTAAGGAGAGGATAGCCATGATCTGCAGCGTAAAGACACTGGGTATTTCGGGCATACAGGGCAGCCTGGTCACGGCGGAATGCTATATTTCCAGCGGTCTGCCGGGCTTTGATATTGTAGGTCTTCCGGACGCGGCTGTGAAGGAGGCCCGGGATCGGGTGCGGGCCGCGGCGAAAAGCAGCGGCATGCGGTTCCCGGTGGGCCGAATCACGGTGAATCTGGCCCCGGCCAGTCAGAAAAAGGCCGGTACCCATTACGACCTGCCCATTTTAATCAGTATTTTGGCAGCATCTGGCAGTGTTCGCCGTCCCAAGTCCACCAGTGCATTTTTGGGAGAGGTGAGCCTGGACGGCCAGATCCGCCCCATTTCCGGGGTGCTGCCCATGGCTCTGGCGGCGAAGCGGGAGGGAATTGAGACGCTGTTTGTTCCCGCCCAGAACGCGGCGGAGGCCACGCTTGCCCGGGGGCCTGCGGTAATTCCCGTGCAGTCGGTGGCCCAGCTGGCGGGAGGCTTGAACGGGGAGCTTCCGCTGGAGGAGGAGCCTTTGTGGATTCCTGTGAAGGAGGAAGCTGCCGGGCTGGATTTCAAGGATGTGCTGGGCCAGGAGAATGTGAAACGGGCTTTGGAGGTCGCGGCGGCGGGCAGTCATAACGTTCTGCTCATTGGCCCGCCCGGCTCCGGCAAAAGCATGCTCAGCAAGCGCCTGCCCTCGATTCTGCCGGACATGACCTGGGAGGAATCCTTGGAGGTCAGCGGTGTGTATTCCGTCATGGGCCTGCTCACGGCCCAGCATCCCCTGGTGACCCGGCGGCCCTTCCGTGCGCCCCACCACACCGTGTCCAACGCGGGCCTGGCCGGCGGCGGCAGCAATCCCAAGCCGGGGGAGATCTCTCTGGCCCACAAGGGTGTGCTGTTCCTGGACGAGATGCCGGAATTCCGAAAGGATACCCTGGATCTGATGCGCCAGCCCCTGGAGGATGGGCAGGTCACCATCTCCCGGGTTTCCGGGGCGGTGACATACCCGGCGGAATTTATGCTGGTTTGCGCCATGAATCCCTGCAAATGCGGTTGGTACGGCGACCCCTCCGGCCGCTGCCGGTGTTCGGATCGGGAGGTGGAGAATTACCGCAGCCGGATTTCCGGGCCGCTGCTTGACCGGATCGACATTGTGGTGGAGGTACCGGCGGTGCATTTTGAGGATCTGCGCACCCGGGCGGAGGCGGAGCCTTCCGCGTCGGTACGCCAGCGGGTCAACGCCGCCCGACAGGTGCAGGTGGAGCGTTTTGGCTCCGGCGGCATGTGCAACGCCCGGATGGGCCCGGAGGAAATGCGCCGGTACTGCTGCCTAAGTGAGGAAAGTGCCGGTCTGATGAAGAACGCCTTTGACGCCATGGGCTTGACAGCCAGAAGCTATGACCGGATTTTGAAGGTCGCCCGCACCGTGGCCGACCTGGACGGCAGCGAAGAAATCCAGCCCCAGCACATCGCCGAGGCCATCCAGTACCGGGCGGTGAATTTGGGGAACCGGTAAAATATTGAGGAGATGCTATGAATTTGCAGCAAGCAGGCGCGCTGGCTGTTATGGCGGCGTTCTATATTGCCTATTATACTAAAATGCTTTTGCAGCGGAGGAAGGGAATTCAAACTAATCAAATCAGCAGGGGAAACAAAAACCTAAAGGTTCTCCGGGTGGAATTTTGGATGAAAATTGCCACATTTTTGGTAGTACCAGTTGAGCTTGCCAGCATTTTCTGGGATATCCGGCTTTGGGATGCGCCTTTCCTGAGGTGGTTTGGTATCATCCTGGGCGCAGCCGGGGTTCTGGTATTTATCCTGGCGATGGCGACTATGCGGGATAGTTGGCGGGCCGGAATCCCGGCGGAGGATAAAACTGAGTTGGTCACCACTGGTATCTACCGCTTCAGCCGCAATCCTGCTTTTTTGGGATTTGATATGGTGTATCTGGGAATTTTAATCGCTTTTTTTAATCCGCTGCATTTGATTTTCGTGCTTTTTGCGGTTATCATGCTCCACTTGCAGATTTTGCAGGAGGAAGCATTCCTGGCAGAGGTCTTCGGTAAGCCATATCTGGAATACAAACAGCGTACTGGCCGTTATTTCTTGGTGATATAGCGCCATGATTGAATTGATGAAAGAGGTAATGAAATGAAAGAAATTTTTCTGTTAAAATTGGGCGAGATCGTCCTGAAGGGCGCCAACAAGCGCCAGTTTGAAAATCGCCTGCGGCAGAATGTCCGCCGCCGGATGAAACGCTATGGCAATTTTGACGTGTATATCATGCAGTCCACCGTCTATGTAGAACCCATGGACGAGGAAGCGGATGTGGACGGGGCTTGGGAGGCCTGCCGCTCTATTTTCGGTGTGGTGAGCCTGTGCCGCTGCCGCCCCTGTGAAAAGGATTTGGACGCTATTTTCGCCGCCATTGAGAATTATCTGGGGGACGACCTGGACTGCGCGGCGTCTTTTAAGGTGGAGTCCAAGCGCTCGGACAAGCGCTTCCCCTTGACCTCCATCCAGCTGTCCCAGGAGATCGGCGGCCGTCTGGCGGAGGCCCATCCCGGTGTGGCGGTGGATGTGCACCATCCGGAATACACGGTCTATGTGGAGGTGCGGGACTTCTCCGCCTATGTCCACGGCCCCGCCGAGCCAGGTGCGGGCGGCCTGCCCACCGGTGTTGGCGGTCGGGCCATGTGCCTGCTGTCCGGCGGCATTGATTCTCCCGTGGCGGCTTATATGATCGCCAAGCGGGGCGTGGAGGTGGAGGCGGTGCACTTCTTCTCCTATCCCTATACCTCCCAGCTTGCCAAGGACAAGGTGGTGGAGCTGGCCCGGCTGGTGACGAAGTATTCTGGGAAGATGACTGTCAACGTGGTTTCCTTCACCGAAATCCAGGAGGCCATCCGGGACAACTGCCCGGAGGAATTCTTCACCCTCATCATGCGCCGGTTTATGATGGAGATCGCCCAGCGGATTGCCCAGCGGGACGGCTGCGGCGCGCTGATTACGGGAGAAAACCTGGGCCAGGTGGCGTCTCAGACCATGGAGGCCATGACCGTCACCGGAGCGGTGGTGGATATTCCCATTTTCATGCCTTTGGTGGGTATGGACAAGGAGGAGATCATCACCATCGCCCGGAAAATCGGCACTTTGGAGACCTCCATTTTGCCCTATGAGGACTGCTGCACCGTCTTTACCCCCAAGCATCCCAAGACCAAGCCCACCCTGGGCCAGGTGGAACACGCGGAAAAGAATCTGGACCGGGAAGCGCTGATTGCCCGGGCACTGGAAAGCGTGGAAAAGATCAAGGTGACTTATCATGAGGAAAGCCTGCTGTGATGTCCTGAAGGCCCTGCGGGGCAAGACTCTGGTCACTGCCGAAAGCCTGACCGGCGGCGGAATCGGCGCGGCGCTTACCGCTGTTCCCGGCAGCAGCGAGGTCTATAAGGGCGGCGTGATCTGCTATACCAACTGGGTCAAGGAGTGCATTCTGGGGGTTCCCGGGGAGGTGCTGTCGGAATACGGCGCGGTTTCCCAGTGGACGGCGGGGTATCTGGCCTCCGGCGTCCGCAAGCTGCTGGAGGCAGATGTGGCAGTGGCGGTCACCGGCCTTGCAGGCCCCGGAGGAGATGAATTTGGCCATCCGGTGGGCACGGTCTTTATCGGCTATGAGGACAGTGCGACTGCCAAAGTAATGGCCTGCCGTTTTTCCGGCAGCCGGGAGGAAATTCGGGAGCAGACCATTGAGACGGCGCTGAAGCTGATTTTGGAGTACAATCAAAACGGATAAAACCATCGGGAGGATGCGTGTCATCCTCCCGATGTCCAGACTGTCGAAAATCCCCCTTGGGGCTTTTCGACAGGTTTTTGCAGCCTGCTGC
>CAMEWZ010000134.1 GCA_945946745.1 uncultured Clostridia bacterium
GATGACGGTGTCCACCTTGCCGATGCCGCCGGAGAGCTTGACATGGGTGGGGAAGGTCGCGCCGCCCATACCCACGATGCCGCCATCGTGGATGATGTTGATGAGTTCCTCGGCGGACAGGGCATCCACTTCCTCTTGGGTGCGGGGCTTGATGTCCTCACACAGGGTGTCCAGATGATCGTTCTCAATGACGACACTCATCACCGTGGTGCCGCTGGTGTGGGCCCGCATTTCCACGGCCTTGACCTTACCGGAAACAGAAGCATGAACAGGGACACACAAGCCCTGATTGTCGCCGATCTTCTGACCGACGGTCACCAGGTCACCCTTTTTTACCAGGGGCTTGCAGGGGGCGCCGATATGCTGCTGCATGGGGATCACGACGATGTCCGGAGCGGGAAACACCTGAGTCGCCTTGTCGCAAGCGTACCACTTATTTTCTTTGGGATGAACCCCGCCGAAAAAAGAAAACGCCATATTACTTCACCTCTTTCAAATTTCGCGGAATAATACCGCATAATTCCATTACTTATCATACCGCAAAAGAAACCATTTGTCCACCAGTTTTTATTCAAGATTGCCAAAAAATTTCCAAAAAATCAAATCATATCGATACAATAAGACGGAATAAACCAGGATAGCCCAAAAAGCCCAGGCTGACGGCGCAGCCTGGGCTTGGAGGCGGAACAGATTAATTGGCGTTGACGGGGGTGATCTTCGCGGACTTGTTTGCCAGGAACTGGGCCAGCAGAACTAGGCCTACCAGAACCATTCCGGCGGTGTCGGTGACCAGACCGGGGTAGATCAGCAGCAGACCGCCCACGGCACTGAGAATCCGCAGATACCAGGGCATGTGGCCCCCAACGTACCCCTCCAAGGCGGCGGAGACACCGAAAATGCCCACCAGGGAGGTGATGCAGATCAGAATGACCTCGCCGACGGTGGTATCCACCAGCAACATGGCGGGATTCAAGGCGAATACGTAGGGCACAATGAAAGCGGCAATGGCCAGCTTGGTGGAGGTCAGAGCGGTTTTCATGGGATTGCCCTGGGCGATGGCGGCGCCTGCATAGGCAGCTAGGGCCACGGGGGGCGTCAGATCGGCCACAATGCCGAAGTAGAACACGAAGAAGTGGGCGGCGATGGCGGGCACACCCATCCGAACCAGAATGGGGGCGCAGGTCGCGGCCATGATGCAGTAGTTGGCGGTGGTAGGCACGCCCATGCCCAGCACGATGCAGCAGATCATGGTTAGGAACAGGGCAACGATGACATGGTTACCGGCCAGGGCCACGATGCCGTTGATCAGCATGTTGGCAAGACCCGTCATGGTGATGGTGCCCGCGATGATGCCCGCGATGCCGCAGGCGGCTGCCACGGTAATGGTACCCTGTCCACCGGCGGCCAGAGCCTCCAGGAACCGCTTGGGGGTGATCCGGTTGCCCTTATTGAACAGGCTGACCACCACGGCGACCACAATGGCAATGGCGGCGGCGTACTGGATGCTCTTGGTGTTGCTGCTGACCAGATAGATCAGCACCACCAGGGGCAGCAGCAGGTAAAGCTGCTTCATCAAGGGGCGAAACTTGGGGAGTTCTTCCCTTTTGAGGCCCCGCAGGCCCAGCTTTTTGGCCTCCAGGTGAACGGCGATGAAAATACCGGCGAAGTACAGCACCGCAGGCAGAATGGCCCGGACTACGATGTTGCTGTAGGGCACGCCCACATAGTCCGCCATCAGGAAGGCGGCGGCGCCCATAATGGGGGGCATGATCTGACCACCAGTGGAGGCGGAGGCTTCCGCCGCGGCGGCGAATTCCGGCTCATAGCCGGTTTTCTTCATCAAAGGAATGGTGACGGAGCCGGAGCCAACGGTGTTGGCCACGGAGGAGCCGGAAACCATGCCTTCCATGGCGCTGACCACCACGGCCACCTTGGCCGGGCCGCCGGAGAAGCCGCCCACCGCCGCGTTGGAAATATTAATGAAGAAATCCGCGATGCCCGTGCGCTCCAGGAACGCGCCGAAGATGATGAACACCACAATGAACTTGGAGCAGACGTTGATAGGCGTGGACAGGATGCCCTCCTTGCTGTAGAACAGGTAGCGCACCGAGTAGTTCAGCTTGCCCATCAGCGTGGGGTTGGACAGGCCCCAGATCAGAGCGTAGACGATAAAGCAGGCGGCCACGATGAGAATGGGCAGACCCACGCTCCGGCGGCAGACCTCTGCCAGGGCCAGAATGCCGATGATGCCAATGGCGATCTGATAGGGAGCGAAGTTGCTGCCCTGCTGGATGATGTCCACGGCGTTGAAGGTGAAATACAAAAACGCGCCGGTGCCGGCGATCATGCCGACAAGATCATACCAGGGGATAAAATTGGTTTTCTGGTGGCCTTTCCGGGCAGGAAATACCAAAAAGCCCAGAAATACGATCCAGGCCACAAAGGAGGTCAGCCGCAGCTCCTCCAGCCAGCTGGTGAACAGGGTTACATAGATGCAGAACAGGGAAAAGGCTGCCAGTATGAAGTTCACGGCCAGCCGGGGTTTTCCCTCCCAAATCCGGACGTTGGATTCCTGGTCATATTTTTTCATGACCGATTCTAGATCCATGGGTTCGGTGGGGGCGGGTGTTTTTTTCTTGAAAAGAGCCATTGACTTACCTCCTGGGAAAGATTTCTACGGGGGAAGGAAAATACCGTTTTCGGTGCTGCCAGCCGGAAAAACGGCGTATGCAAGGTGAGGGAAAGCTGGCTGCGGCAATGGACTGCCGCAGCCAGCGAGAAAACGTGGTTACTTGGTCTCGACGGTGACGCCCTTCTCGGCGTAGTACTTGGCAGCACCGGCGTGGAAGGGAGCGGCCATACCGGTGGTGGCATTCTCCACGGACAGCTCCGCGCCCTTGCCGTTTTCGGAGGCGATGGCATCGGTGTTGTCGAAGATGGCCTTGGTCAGCTTGTATACGTCGTCCTCACTGGCGGAGGCGGAGACGATCAAGGTGGCCTTCACGGTGACGGTGGTCACGTCTTCCGTCTGGCCCGCGTAGGTGCCGGCGGGAATGGTGTAGGCGGTGTAGTAGGGGGAGTCGGCCATCAGCTTGTCGGCGACCTCGCCGTCAATGGGCACCAGGAAAGCACTGTTGGTGGTGCACAGCTCGGTGATGGCGGCGGTGGGGGCGCCGGCTACGATGAAGGCGGCGTCAATCTTGCCATCCTTCAGCGCATCGGTGCTGTCGGCAAAGCTCTGATACTGGGCCTTGATGTCGTTCTCGGTCAGACCGGCGGCGGACAGAACGTCCACAGCATTGAAGTAAACGCCGGAGCCGGGAGCGCCGATGGAAACGGCCTTGCCCTTCAGATCGGCAACGGACTTGATTTCGGGATTCATGGTGACCAGCTGCACAGACTCGGCATACAGGCCGCCCACGACCCGGAAGGAATCGATCTTGCCGGTGGATTCAAAGGAGCGGGTGCCTGCCCAGGCGTAGGCCATCACGTCGGACTGGACGGTGCCCAGCTGGTAGTCGCCGGCGGCGATGGACTCAATGTTGGCCTTGGAGCCGTCGGTGGAGACAACGGTGACATCGATTCCGGCGTGATTTTTAATGTACTGACCAAGCACACCGCCGAAAGCGTAGTAGGTGCCGGAGGTGCCGCCGGTACCCATGGTCATTTTGGTAGAGGAACCGGAGCCGCAAGCTGCCAGCGTCAGCGCCAGGGCCAATACCAGGACGAGGGAAAGAACCTTCTTCATTTTCATATTGTTTCCTCCTTGCCTCCGGGACGGTTCCCGGGGGTGATAATGTCAAAAGTATACAGCATAAAATGCAATTTTGCAAGTACAAAATTGCATTTTAATTTGGGCAGCCCTTGCAATACAAGGGTGTTTCTCCTGCAATATGCCATAAAATGCAGATAAAAATGCAAAAAAGACACTTATTTGCAGGTGATGGACAATTGAAGTTGTGCATAATCAACAAGAAACTGATGCAACTTGGCAAAATTTTCATCATCCCGCCAGCACCCAATTTCCGCTCCCGTGGGGCAAAATGGGGTCGACACTCCTCTTTTCCGTGGGCGTTCGAAAACCGGTTTCCGGGCCCGACGGCAGCTGGGGGTATTGTCCATTTTACCAGTAAAGAAAGGGCAAAAGAACCGATATTTTTATATCGAGTAAACGAAAAATGTATTTACTTTTATCGGGGGGTATGGTAAGATGTAAATGGTGAAGATTGGGACTTATCGGGAGATTTACCCGAAAATGCCGCTGTCTGGAAAAACGCTTTACCATTTTCCACTTTTTGATTTTAACCGGCTCTGAATTCCAAGAACCGGCTTAAAATAACCGGATGGCTCAGAAGCTTTTGCTGTGCTTCTTTTCCCAAGGTGGCACAGGAAAGGCTTTTGAAACATCCAGCCAAATTCATTCTACGGAGGTTACTACATAATGGCTCAAAAAGTTCAGTTTGTGGAGACTGTTCTGCGTGACGCGAACCAGTCTCTGATTGCCACCCGGCTGCCCTACGACAAGTTCGAGCCCATGCTGGAGACCATCGACAAGGTGGGCTACTACGCCATCGAGTGCTGGGGCGGCGCCACCTTCG
>CAMEWZ010000135.1 GCA_945946745.1 uncultured Clostridia bacterium
TTGGCAATTATTTTGACACATTGAAATGGAATCCTTAAGTTGATGACATTGCCCTCAAGGGGAAGGCTTTGGGCTGGTGCGTGAAACTACAATTTCGTCTATTACACCAGAGGAACGAAACCGAGCGGTACCCAATGGTGTTACGAATACAAACCAGCCCGGGCACGCATTCGCCGCGGGCCGCGCCCGCCGCCGCTGCTGTTATTTGGGAATGGTAATCGTCAACACGATCTGGCGGTCGGTTTCCCGGCGTTCGGAGACGGCGGGGATGCCGCTGCGCTGGATTTTTTGCAGGCTTTGGGTCAGACTGTTGAGGAAAGCCCCCACGTTGGCGCTTTGGGGCCGGGTGGGCTTGGCAGCCAGCAGAGAGTCGATGTAGCTTTCCGCCCGGGCCACGCTCATGTTCTGCCGGGCGATCTCCCGGATGGCGGCCAGCTTCTCCTCCTCGCTGCCCAGCCGCAGCAGCGCCCGGGCGTGGCGCTCCGTCAGCCCCGCCTCCCGGATGGCGGCCAAGACCGGCTCCGGGTGCTTCAGCAGCCGCAGCTTGTTGGCCACGGCGCTTTGGCTCTTGCCCAGCAGCCGGGCGGCCTGCTCCTGGCTCATGCCCCAGTCCTTCACCAGCCGGGCAATGCCCATGGCTTCCTCGATGAAATCCAGATCCTGGCGCTGCAAATTTTCCACCAGAGCGGCCATGCCGGACTCCTTATCGTCCATGCTCATGATGATGCAGGGAATGTCCGTGACCCCCGCCAGCTCCGCCGCCCGGAGCCGCCGCTCCCCGGCGATCAGCTCATAGCCGCCGCCCCGGCGGCGGACGGACAGGGGCTGCAAAATGCCGTGCTGGCGGATGGAATCGGCCAGCTCGTCCAGCGCCGCCGGGTCAAAGACCTTCCGGGGCTGGGCCGGGTTGGGCCGGATAGCGCGGGCAGGCAGAAACACCACCCGTCCGGTTTCCATATAGGTTTTCAGCTTCTGGCATTGCATTGCCCGTCCTCCCTTGTAAAATGGTGCTACCATTGTAAGCCCCGCCCAAAAGGGAAAACCAGCGAATCCAGAACGGAGGACGGGGGAAATGTGCGACAGGATTTGCCAACATCAGAAACGGCAAACTTCGCATTATTTTTTTGTTTTCCTATTTACATTTTCTTCCGAATCGTGTATATTAGGTTGCGAACAGAGTAGGAGACCCCGCGTTAAGTGCCACCGGGACGGGGAGTTGCCCGGAGGACGAAGGAACTTTTCCACGATGGGGTCACCGCACCCGCTGTTGCATATGGGATAGCCTCCTTTATGTAGCAACGATACTCGGTCGGGCGAATGGTCGGCTGTTAACGTGCTGCCCTTCCCCACGGGTGATCCATGACATCAACTCCCTGGCGTCAAAAACGCCGGGGAGTTTTGCGTTCATGGGCCGTTGGGGCAGTGTATGTGCTTCCGGTCGTTGCCTACAGATTAAGGAGGAATTTATTATGGCAAAAATCCAAAAACCAACCACCCTGTACAAAACCCCCTTCTCCAAGGCCTACTGGCATGACGCCTTCCTGGAGCTGAAGGACACCAAAATGCTGGTCATCGCCGCGCTGATGATCGCCCTTCGGGTCTCCATGAAGTGGACGGTGATCCCCCTGGCCCCCAACCTGAACATCAACGTGGGCGCACCCCTGGTCAACGCCATGGGCGCCATGATCTTCGGGCCTGTGGTGGCGGCCCTGGCCGCCTGCGTGTCCGACCTGCTGGGCTTTTTGCTGTTCCCCCAGGGCGGTACGTATTTCCTGCCCTACATGTTCGTGGAGGTTGCGGGCAGCGTGCTGTTCGCCCTGTTCTTCTACCGGGCCAAGGTGACGGTGACCCGGGTGATCCTGGCCCGGTTCTCCATGGATCTGTTCGTGAACATCATCCTCAATTCCCTGGTGTCCATGTGGTACTACGCCGTGATTATGGGCAAGTCCTACGCCTTCATGATCCTGCCCGCGGTGATTAAGAACCTGTGCCTGTTCCCCATTGAGTCCTTCATTCTGACGCTGTTCCTGGGGGTGGTGATCCCCGTGACCCGGCGGATGAAGCTGACCTACGGCTCGGCGGAGGATGACGGCAAGGCGCTGAAATTCGACAAGAAGCAGCTGGCTTTGCTGCTGGTGCTGTTCGCCGTGGGCGTGTGCAGCGTGGTGGGCTACCTGTCTTACTACTATGAGCACAACTCCATCTCCGGCAGCTACAGCGCCCAGGAGCGCTACGAGATCAACACCACCATGACCGATGTGGTGGTGGCCGAAAGCGATGAATACGACGACGACACCCTGGTGACCACGGTGGAAAGCGCCTACAAGAAATTCCTGGGCGAAACCACGACTTATAATGTGGCAGTGTACGTGGTGGACGAGGCCGCTTTGGAGGGCTACGAAAAGGATCTGGAAACCATCCGGGGCATGTCCAAATCCAAGGCGAAAGCCGTTGCCGAGGACGGGGTTATGACCCGTGCCGCCGACGCGGTGATCGTGCTGAACAACGACACCGGCGAGGTGGTCTCCTTCGAGCTGGGGCAGTAAGACGAATGAAAAGGGCACGCGAAAGCGTGCCCTTTTTAGACTGTCGAAAATCCCCCTTGGGGCTTTTCGACAGGTTTTTGCAGCCTGCTGCGCGCATAATTTGTTCGCCTCCGGCGAACAAATTATACACTTGCAGTCTGAGAAGTATTTTCCACCAGGTACACGCCCTGGTGGAAAATGGATTTGAATGGGTTTGCCGCAGAAGCGGCAAATTCTGCGAAGCTTTTTTGACACTGAAAAGGGCACGCGAAAGCGTGCCCTTTTGCTTGACTCTTGACTTTTTCCGAAAGGATTTATAAAATAAAAGGAAAAAGGAGTTTTTGCTATGAAACGTGTTTTGGTTCGGGCGGACGATCTGGGCTATTGCGAGGCGGTGAATTACGGCATCGCCAAGGCGGTGAAGGAGGGCATCATCCGCTCCGTGGGTCTGATGCCCAACATGGAGGCGGCGGAGCACGGGGTGCGGCTGCTGAAGGGGACGCCGGTCTGCTTCGGCCAGCACACCAATATCTGCGAGGAGTACCCCTTGACGGATCCGGCCTTGATTCCCAGCCTGGTTCAGCCCAACGGCAAGTTCAAGAACAAAGCCGAATACCGCCAGGCCAAGGAGGATTTCGTGGTTCTGGAGGAGGTTATTCTGGAGATTGAGGCCCAGCTGCGCCGGTTCGTGGAGCTGGTGGGGGAGGAGCCCCACTATCTGGAAGGCCACGCGGTGCCCAGCGCCAATTTTTTCAAGGGCTTGGAGATCGTGGCCCAGCGCCATGGCCTGCACTACCTGGGCATGAACCCGGCGGGCACCGTTCGGTTCCGGAATACGGAGCTTTTCTCCAGTATGGACAGCATGAAGCCGGACTATGATCCCTTCCAGAGCCTAAAGGAGGCCGCCCTGCGGGACGTGGGGGAGAACGGCTGCGTCATGATGATCTGCCACCCGGGATACGTAGACGAGTACGTCTATGAAACCTCCTATCTCACCCGCCAGCGGGCCCAGGAGGTCGCCATGTGCATCGCTCCGGAAACCAAGCAATGGCTGGAAGAAAACCGGGTGCAGGTGGTTACCTACGACGATCTGTAAGATATAAAAAGGGTACGCGAAGGGCGTGCCCTTTTTGTTGGCTCGATTTGTTAATTTGAATAAAAAAGGCACCGCAAAATGACGCTTAAGCGGGGCTTTCGGCTTTCGGAATGCCAAAAAATACCGGGAAATGCCTGGCTAGATTGCAAAAATAGGGAATATGGAAAAATTGCAAGAAATTTTGTGAAAATATTTGCATTTTTTCTGTGCATATGCTATAGTATATAAGCGTTATAAAGCAATCGAAAAAGATAATAAAAACAGCGAAAAAGGAACACTGAAAGGGGTATGAGAGATGTCTCATAAGTATGTCTACCTGTTTACCGAAGGAAACGGTAAAATGCGGGAGCTTCTGGGTGGCAAGGGGGCTAATTTGGCCGAAATGACCAATATTGGCTTACCTGTTCCCCAGGGCTTTACTATTTCTACGGAAGCCTGCACCAAGTATTACGAGGACGGCCGCGCCATCAACCCGGAAATCCAGGCGGAGATCATGCAATACGTTGACAAGCTGGAGGAAATCACCGGCAAGAAGTTCGGCGACTTGGAGAATCCGCTGCTGGTTTCCGTTCGTTCCGGCGCCCGGGCCTCCATGCCCGGCATGATGGACACCATTTTGAACCTGGGCCTCAACGAGGACGTGGTGGAAGTCATGGCCAAGAAGTCCGGCAACCCCCGCTGGGCCTGGGACTGCTACCGCCGCTTTATCCAGATGTATTCCGACGTGGTCATGGAAGTGGGCAAGAAGTATTTCGAGGCCCTCATCGACCAGATGAAGCAGAAAAAGGGCGTCGTCCAGGACGTGGAGCTGGATGCCGAGGATCTGAAGGAGCTGGCCTCCCAGTTCAAGGCCGAGTACAAGGCCAAGCTGGGCGTGGACTTCCCCACCGATCCCAAGGAGCAGCTGATGGGCGCCATCAAGGCCGTGTTCCGCTCCTGGGATAACCCCCG
>CAMEWZ010000136.1 GCA_945946745.1 uncultured Clostridia bacterium
ATGGCCCTGCCGGTTAGGCCCAGGGCCTGTAGGTCATAGCCGTTAACCGCCAGGTCTTTCAGAGTCAAGCAGGCGTTTTCCGCCCGGATTTCTTCCAGAACCTTCCGGATCTTGGGAAAAATCTCCATTTCTCCCGGATTTCCCGTGCCCTTGCTGCCCATGTCTGCCTCTTGCAGCCACAGAAGCTGCTCCGCCGTCTCCCAGCCCAGGCGGCCAATCTGGCGGCGCAGAAGCTTTTTGTCCGGCTCCAGCCGGGCCATGTGCTTCCCGATCAGCAGCACCACCCGCTCCCGCAGCGCCACGGGGGCTTTCAATCGGCACAGCACTTCCTCCGCCATTTCCGCGCCCTTGGGCGCGTGGCCATAGAAGTGCCCCCGGCCGGTGGCGTCCCGGGTGAAGGTGGGCACCTTGCCAATGTCGTGCAGCAGCGCCGCCCAGCGCAGCGTCAAATCCTTTGGCACCGCCGCCACCACATGGGACACATGGGTATACAGGTCATAGGCATGATGGGGACTGTGCTGATCGAAGCCGATCATGGGCGCCAGTTCCGGAATCACCGCCGCCAGAATGGGGGAGAAGCGGAGCATGTCATCCACCGTCAACAGCGGCAGAAGTTTACATAATTCTTCAAATACCCGTTCCCGGGCCAAGTTGTCCATCAAAGGCGTCTGGGCAACCATGGACTCCCAGGTTGCCTGCTCCACCGTCAGACCGTACTTCGCCGCGAACCTCGCCCCCCGCAAAATCCGCAGGGAATCCTCCCGAAACCGCCGGGTCGGATCCCCCACTGCCCGCAGCACCCGGTTTTCCAGATCCTCCCGCCCGCCAAAGGGGTCGGCAAAGCCCCGGTTGGGAGAATAGGCCATGGCATTCACGGTAAAATCCCGCCGCGCCAGATCCTGTTCGATCTCCGGAACAAATGCCACCCAGTCCGGGTGCCGGTTGTCCCGGTAGGCCCCCTCGGTGCGGAAGGTGGTGATCTCCACCACATCGCAATCCGTGACTACCCCCACGGTTCCGTGCTTTTTTCCCGCCAGCACCAATTTCCGTCCGGCAAACACCGCCTCCGTTTGCTCCGGCAGGGCGGCGGTGCACAGGTCATAGTCCTGTGGGATCAGCCCCAGGCAGGCATCCCGGACACAGCCCCCCACGGCGTAGGCGGCAAATCCGGCGTTTTCCAGAGCGTCCAGGCACGCCCGGACATACTCAGGCAGGATCATGGCGCTCCTCCTCGGTTTTCGGCGGGACTCCATGGGTCATGCTGCTCAAGCATCCGACCAGCCAGAACACCCCGCCCATATACACCAGGGGGAATTCCGATCGCGCCAATTCCACCAGGCACAGGAAGATCCCCAGATAGCCCCAGTATAGCATAGGCCGCCGTTTCCCGGCGTCAATGTCAAAGGCCGTCTGATAATAGGCAAACAGGATCAGCGCGATGCTGCCAAACAGAGCAAACAGATAATCCATCATCTGGGGCGTGCCGCTCCAGGCGCGGAACTGGTTCACCACATGGAACACAAAATACAGGCAAACAGCCATATGCAGCAGAAAATGGGGCTGCCGTTTTCGCAGCCGGGCGATGCCCGTCACTGTCAGGCACACCGGCGTCAGATATCCCAGCAGCTGCCATATTAGGCCCAGCAGGCCCGCCATTTTCGGCGCCCTGGTCACAGCCGTGGCCAGGATTCCCGCCGCCAGCAGGAAATGGCCCAGGGCCTCCGGCTCGGGGCAGGTAAAATTGTCCCCAAAGGTTCCGGTACCCTTCTGCCGGTACACCTGCAAAAGCAGGCACAGCACCATCCCGGCGGTAATGACCAGCAGCGCGATCTGTTCCGGCTGGCCGGGAACCAGCAGCAGCCGCTGATCCACCGACCAATACAGCCGTTTGCGCAACATGGCGCTGACGCCGCCGATCCCCACAGTCGCCCACAAGGCGATTTGGTTTTTTGTAAGCTTCATAAGCGTTCCTCCCCGGAGGACGAAAGTGGAACGGGAAGTTCCGGCGATCCCAATCCTTTCCCCAGGGAATCCCATCCCTTTCCAGGATCCACCGTCAACGATCCAACTTTTCCCCCGTTTTCCGATATCCGATGTTTGTCCTCTATTATACCAGTTGATTGTCCCAATTTCCAGCCCTTTGTGAAAAAACTCTTTGGTCACTATTTCGCCTTGTTTTGGCGAAAAAATGGGAGTATAATACATTTATCTTTTCAATTTGGAGGAAATCTATGCTGTTACGGGCCATTGCCGGGCTTTCCCTGCTGCTTGCGGCAGTTCTCTTTGCTTGTTTTGGCGGGCCGCTGTGGGTGCTGCCCCTGCTGTTTGTTGGTGTGTACGCCGTTCTGTTTCTGGCCGCGCTGGCCTTTTTGTGCGTTGTCTGTGCCCTGGTGGACTTGAAAAAGCCCCAGGAGGAGGACAGCAAATTCTATCGGGCGGTGATGTATGTTTACATCGAGGCCCTCATTTCCCTGGTGCGGGTGCGGCTGCACACCCAGGGACTGGAAAAAACTCCTAAGGACGGCCGATTTCTTCTGGTATGCAACCACCTGTTTGTGGCCGACCCCGGTATTTTGCTCCACTGTTTCCGCAAAAGCCAGCTGGCCTTCATCACCAAGCAGGAAAACTACCGCCTGCCCATCATCAATAAGTTCATGCACAAGATCCTCTGCCAGCCTCTGGATCGGGAGAACAACCGCCAGGCGCTGAAGGTCATTCTCAAATGCGTCCAGCTGATCCAGGAGGACAAGGTTTCCATCGGCGTTTTCCCCGAGGGCTACACCAGCAAGGACGGCCTGCTGCACCCCTTCCGCTCCGGCGCCTTCAAAATCGCCCAGAAAACCAAGGTGCCCATTGTGGTGTGCACCATCCAGAACACCCGGGAGATCTTCCACAACCTGGCGCATTTTCGGCACACCGACGTGGAGCTGCACCTGGTGGACGTCATCCAGCCGGAAGCCTACCAGGGCATGACCACCGTGGAGCTGGGGAATCTGGTGTACGAAAAAATGATTGCCGATTTGGGCGAACGTTTCCGGTACATTGAAGCATAAATACAACCGGTAGGGCGGGCTGCCCTCAGCCCGCCGTAAAATTTTCCCGGTTATGCACAGCAGTTTGAAGGCACACTGCCCTACTGACAGTAGCCTTAGAAAGGAATCCTCATGTTCCCTTCCCGAAAGCATCCGCGTCTGAAAAATTACGATTATCGTCAAAGCGGCTGTTACCATCTAACCATTTGTACAAAGGGGCATCGTCCAATTTTGTCCCAGATCGTCCCTCCAAAAACGGGATCAGATCGCGCACTGGTTCGATTGACGGATGTCGGAAATATCGTAAATCATTTCATCCAAAATATACCAACCGTTTATTCCGGCGTTCATTTGGTTCACTACGTGATTATGCCAAATCATGTGCATCTTTTGATCTTTCTCGATGAACAAGCTCAAGTATCTGTTTCAACCATTATTCGTTCTTTGAAACGGATGGTAACCCGTGAAACACACACATCCCTTTGGCAAGATTCTTTCTATGATGTCATAATCCGAAACGATTCCATGTTTCAAGCCGAATGGGCATATATTGACAGCAATCCGGATAAGTGGGCGGAAGATACTTTGTTTTCTCCATCACTATAAGGTGCGGCGGCTTGAGGGCAAGCCGCCCTACCTGTGAAATTCCTTTCTTCCCTACCTGTGAAATTCCTTTCTCCCCTCTTGATTTGCAGAGGAAATCTCTGTATAATAAATTCTCACAGTGAAAACCCAAACCATTTGGAGGAAATACAATGAAAAACAGCGAAAAGACTTTGGACATGATCGTAAACCTCTGTAAAAACCGGGGCTATGTCTACGCCGGCTCCGAGATTTACGGGGGTCTCGCCAACTCCTGGGACTACGGCCCCCTGGGCGTGGAGTTCAAGAACAACGTGAAAAAGGCCTGGCTGAAGAAGTTCGTTCAGGAATCCGACTACAACGTGGGCCTGGACGCCGCCATCCTCATGAACCCCCAGACCTGGGTCACCACCGGCCATGTGGGCAATTTCTCCGACCCGTTGGTGGACTGCAAGGGCTGCGGCGCCCGGCAGCGGGCGGACAAGCTCATCGAGGCTGCCGAGTCCGGCAAGGGCGTGAACGTGGACGCCATGAATTTTGACGAGATGGACGCCTTCATCGTGGAACACGAGGATGTGGTCTGCCCCAACTGCGGCAAGCACAATTTCACCTCCATCCGGAAGTTCAATCTGATGTTCAAGACCCAGATCGGCGTCACCGAGGACACCTCCTCCACCTGCTATCTGCGGCCGGAGACTGCCCAGGGCATCTTCGTGAACTTCGCCAACATCCAGCGCACCACCCGGAAAAAGCTGCCCTTCGGCGTCTGCCAGGTGGGCAAGGCCTTCCGCAACGAGATCACCCCCGGCAACTTCACCTTCCGCACCCGGGAATTTGAGCAGATGGAGTGCGAGTTCTTCTGCCAGCCCGGCACCGACC
>CAMEWZ010000137.1 GCA_945946745.1 uncultured Clostridia bacterium
TAGCGGCAGGCATGGCCACGATGATGGCGGCGAACTTGGGGCAGAAGGACAGCACAATGGCGAAAACCGCCGCAAGGCCCACCACCATGGGATCGTAAACCTTGCTCAGCGCCAGCACACCGGTGTTCTCACCATAGGTGGTGTTGGCGGGAGCGCCAAACAGAGAGGCCAGGGTGGTAGCCAGGCCGTCGCCCACCAGAGTCCGGTGCAGGCCGGGATCCGCCACGAAGTTCTTGCCCACCGTGGAGGAAATGGCGCAGACATCGCCGATGTGCTCCACCATGGTCGCCAGCGCGATGGGCGCGATGGTCACTACAGAGGTCAGCAGCAGGCCGCCGTCAAAATCCTTGCCAAAGATGGAGAATGCGGTGTTCTCCCAGATAATGGGCATGCCGAACCAGGATGCCTCGGCAACCTTCGACACCACGTTGGCCCGGGCGGCGGGATCCACGATCATGGCGGCCAAATAGGATGCCACAACGCCCAGCAGAATGGGAACGATCTTCACCATGCCCTTGCCCCAAATGTTGCAGGCAACCACAACCAGAATGGCGGCAACCGCCACAATCCAGTTGCTCCGGCAGTTGCTGACAGCGGAGCCAGCCAGAGACAGGCCGATGCAGATGATGATGGGGCCGGTGACGATGGGCGGGAAGAAGCGCATGACCTTCTTGGCGCCGTAGACCTTAAACAGGCCGGCCAGAACCAGATACACCAATCCGGCAACCGCCACGCCGAAGCAGGCGTAGGGCAGCAGGGGATTTGCGGAACCATCCTCCAGCATGGGGGCAATGGCCGCGTAGCCGCCCAGGAACGCGAAGGAAGAACCCAGGAACGCGGGCACCTTCCGTCCGGTGAGCAGGTGGAACAGCAGCGTGCCGAGACCGGCAAACAGCAGTGTGGTGGAGACGTTCAGACCGGTAATGGCAGGCACCAGAACCGTTGCGCCAAACATGGCAAACAGGTGCTGCACGCCCAGAACCAGAACCCGGAAAGTGCCCAGGGTCTTTGCGTCATAGACCGCTTCCGTGTTTTTTTCGGGATTCATAGGAACCATCCTCTCTATATTTTATTCCACCCGTAAGTATACTCGGTTTGTTCCGGTTTTTCAATGCTAGGCCATGCCAGAAATTCCGCGATCCCGCCTGCTGGTTTTGTCGAAAATGAACGATTTATGAACTACCCCAGCATCACATCCAGCAGCATCATCACCGCAAAGCCCAGCACGATGCCCATGGTGGCAAAATAGGGCTGGGCCTTCTGGTTTCGCTGGCATTCCGGGATCAGCTCATGGACGGCAACCAGGATCATGGCCCCCGCCGCAAAGGACAGGGCGTAGGGCAGCATCGCCTCCACATACACCACCAGCCAGGCCCCGATCACCCCCGCCACCGGCTCCACCATCCCCGAGGCCTGGCCGATGAGAAAGCTTCTTCTGCGGGAACACCCTTCCTTGCGCAGGGGCACCGACACCGCTGCTCCCTCGGGAAAATTCTGTAAGCCAATGCCTACCGCCACGGATACCGCCCCCATAAAGCTTTCCGGGGAGTAGCCGTTTTGCAGTGCCCCGAAAGCCACGCCCACCGCCAGGCCCTCGGGGATATTGTGCAGGGTGATGGACAGCACCAGCATGATGATCCGGTTCAGCCGCTCCCCCCGCTGTCCCTGGGTACTGCCGACCCGGCTCCGGGCGAAGGAAACCACCTTATCGGAGCCCCACATGAATACCGCTCCCAACAAGAATCCCACCGTAGCCACAAAATACGCCGGGTGTCTGCCTGCCGCCTCCGCCCGCTCGATGGCTGGCTGAAGCAGCGACCAAAAGCTGGCCGCGATCATCACCCCCGACGCAAAGCCCAGCATTCCGTTGAGCACCTTGGGATTTGGGGAACGAAAAAACACAACCGTTGCCGCTCCCAGTGCCGTAACAAACCAGGTGCCCAGCGTTGCCGCCAGGCCCATCCATACATACTTCTCCATGTCGCACCTCCTATCCTCCATTATAGTTTTTCGGCGGATTTGGGTGCAAGAATCAGGCAGGCTTGGATCCTGCCCGATCTGCGATCCTGGTTTCGATTCCTCCGTGAAAGAACGGTACTGCCGTGCTGGTGTTTGGCCCCGATGCCCTCTGCCGGCAAGCCGCATGGTCACCGGCGGTTCTACTATTCGATTCGCTGAATCACGCCGCAGGCTATTTTCGTCCCCGCATTCCCGGAAGGCTGGGTATGAAAGTCATCCGGGTCACGATGCAGGATGATCGTCCTCCCAATGACCTCCTCCAGACGAAAGCGCCCGGTCAGCACCTTCAGATAGGCTTTTCCGCCAACTCCCATCAGTGGCGGCAGATCCCCTGCGTGGTTTGGGTGTTCCATTCTGCCAGGGTTGAAGTGACCGCCGGTATTGGAAAAAAGATCCCCGGAACAGCTGCCTCCCTCGTGGATGTGGAACGCAAAGATTTCGGTTTCTGTCCGGGGTAAACCAGACACCTCTACCTCCACCAGAACACCGTCACACTGCTGAAATAACGTTACCGTCCCACGGATCATCGGGTAATCCCTGCCGCCATGGATCCGGGCAATGGCTTTGGGACATTCTGTTTGCCTCATTTTATCACCCCGCTCAGACTATGCACCGGCAGGCAATTTGGCTTCTTCTCCGCAAAATATGATGTGCTTATCGACTTTCGTTAGGTGCATTGTTCTTTATCGAATGAACACCCTCCGTAGGGCGGCTTGCCCTCAAGCCGCCTACCGTGGCGAGCGTTCCTTCGATAACGCACGATTCATTGTACCAGCCCAGAGCCTTCTCCTTGAGGAGAAGGTGGCCCGGCGTCAGCCGGGTCGGATGAGGTGTAGCCGCGATAGCGGCGTTGCCCAGGTGCGAATTCGCCGAAACCTTCCCATCCTTGCAACCTTCTACCGCACACCTCATCAGTCAAAAATCAAAGATTTTTGACAGCTTCTCCTCAAGGAGAAGCCTTGGGCGTTATCGCGTCAGTGTGATAAATTACAATTTCCTCACCAAATCGTAGGGCTTATCTGCCCTCAGTCCGCCGCCCGCATCAGCGGAACGCGGTTCGAAATACGGCGGCGACTTGAGGGCAAGCCGCCCTACGGTGGGTGTCATCAACGAAATTCCCCTTTGCTGAGGAAAGCGGATATGCGCAAAATAAAAAAGCGCGGCCCTGTACAGTGGACATATCCACCCAAATCTGCTATACTGATTTGGAAATCCGAACAAGGCAATGCCAGAGAGGAGGAACATCGTAATCCCCGCCACCCTGGCACTGCTGGCCAAGGCCATTTACAATCTGATAGACACCGCCTATATCGGGATGCTGAACTCCGATATTGCCTTGACGGCTGTGGGTGTAACCGTACCGCTGCTGCTGATTATGGTATCCATTGAAAACATCTTCGCCGCCGGTGCGGCGGTGCTGGCAGGACGCCAGCTGGGTGCCAAAAACAACGAGGCTGCCAGGGCCTATTTTACATTCCGTTCATTCTGACCCTGCCCCAGCTGTTGGGTATCGCCGGAATCTATGCTTCCCAGCCTGCCGCTGATGTTCTGACCATACTGGTATGCGTGCTTTCTATTCCGTCCATGAAGCGCATCGCAACCCAAAATATGCAAATTCCGCAGTAAGCTCGCTTGCCAAGCCGCCAGCTTCGCAGGCTCTGGGGCATGCCGCAGCTTTCGATACAGCCGCGCTCTGCCACGGCTCCAAAGACCGCTCCTATCGCCGAACTTTTCCACCGGGTACTGGGAATTGGGCCGGAAAACAGGTTGTGTTTTCCGCCTAAGCCCAGCCCGGTCTTTCTTCGGAAGCACAGCTTTCTCCATTTTCTTTCTTGCCTATTGACAAATCCTTCCGGGTAGGCTATAATCCCTATAAACCAACTTGTTAAGTTGGTAATTAGAGAAAGGAGCACGGTCTGGCATGAGAAACGACTTTCTGGAACTTCTCAGACGCAACTTCCGCTTTGGACGAATGCGCTGCTCCCGGGCTGTGAGGATGGCTGGGTATTGTGCTGCGCCCCGGGGCTTTTGAGAAAGCCGCTTGCCATATCCTGTCCGGGAGTCGGTTTGCCTGCCCGGGCGTTTTTGTTTTCAGCACGAAATAAAAAATGAAAGAGGTAAATTTTTATGTCTAACTATAAATTTGAAACTTTGCAGCTCCATGTTGGTCAGGAACAGCCCGATCCCGCTACCGATGCCCGGGCCGTGCCCATCTACCAGACCACTTCCTATGTGTTCCGCAACTCCGCCCATGCCGCCGCCCGGTTCGGTCTGGCGGACGCTGGCAACATCTACGGACGGCTCACCAATTCTACCCAGGACGTGCTGGAAAAGCGGATTGCGGCTTTGGAAGGCGGTGTCGCCGCTCTGGCAACCGCCTCCGGCGCAGCTGCCATTACCTACACCATTCAAGCGCTGGCCCAGCAGGGCGACCACATCGTGGCCCAGAAGACCATCTACGGCGGCA
>CAMEWZ010000138.1 GCA_945946745.1 uncultured Clostridia bacterium
AAAATGGATTTGAATGGGTTTGCCGCAGAAGCGGCAAATTCTGCGAAGCTTTTTTCACACACTGAACATCGGGAGGATGCGTGTCATCCTCCCGATGTTGTTATGATGGGATCAAACCAAGGTTCATTTTCCACCGCAGCACCCGCCCGGCGGCTGCGTTTAGGATGTCGATATCGATGCGTCCATCCAGCACGGCAGCAAGAACGGCCTGGTATTGCTCTACGTAATCTGTGGAGCACAGCATGTCATTTCCGGCCAGGATCGCCATAACGGCGGCTTCCCCCACGCCGTATTGATCGGTTATGGCCTGCATTACCAGATCGTCCGTGAGAATAACGCCATCAAACCCCATTTCCTCCCGGAGATATTGATGTACCGCAGGGGAGAGAGAAGCGGGCAGACTGGGGTCGAAGGCCTCCACAATGTTGTGACTCACCAGAATGCCGTCGCACCCAGCTTCGATTCCGGCGGCAAAAGGTAGCAGATCCCGCTGGGTAAATTCCTCCAGGGAGCGGCTGTCCACAGCAATGCCGGTGTGGGTGTCGGCGTTGTTGCCGTAGCCTGGGAAGTGCTTTAGCACACTGCCGATGCCGTAGGCATCCATGGTTCGCACGGTGATGGCCACAAAATCCGAGGTGGTCTGGCTGTCCTGCCCCAGAGAGCGCTTGTAAAGAAAAGCGCCGGGATCATCGGCCATATCGCACACCGGCCCTAAGTTGACCTGGATGCCGAGAGAGGACAGCAGCTGGCATTTTTCCTCCTCCATGGTGAGGGCCAAATCCAGCCCACCCTGGGCAAAGACGTTCCGGGGGGAGGGGAAGGGACTGGAACGGAAGGCAGGATAGCGGCTGATCCGGGTGACGGTGCCGCCCTCCTCATCCACCGCCAGAAGCAGGGGGATTTTGGCGGCAGCCTGATAGGCTGCGGCGGTTTCCCGGAAGGAATCCGGGGTCTGATTCTCAAAATCCTGGCCAAACAGCACCAAGCCGCCCAGATGGTAGGTTTCGATATCCGAAACAGCAGATTCGGCATTGCATCGGGCCAGGAAAAGCTGCCCCACCCGCTCCTCCAGGGACATCCCGTTGAGCATCAGCCGCACCGGATCCGGCGCTTCTGTGGGAGCCGGTTCCGTCACCGTGGGAGCCGGTGCCGTCTCGGTGGGAGCAGGCGCCGTGATGGCAGCTTCCACCACAGGCTCCGGAGCCGTAGTTTCCTTAGGCGCGGCGGCGCAGCCGGACAGCAGCAAGATAGAAAGCAATAGGATCAGTCTTTTCATCGGTTTCACCTCGGGCGTATTCTAATACTATTATCTGATAAAACCATTTGGTTTTATCAGATAGACACCGCCTGGCGGCGTTGTCGTTTCCATGATTTTCGGAATAGAAAATCATGGAAACCCGTCTCATTATGATCTTCCTATAAAAAACTTCCATTCTTGCGAATGAAAGTTTTTTATGGAATATCAGTATAACATGGGGCAAACGGATTGTCAACAAAAGCAGAAAACCGCCCTCCGCAGCCTGCGGAGGGCGAAGGATTATAGCACATGGCCGATTAGATACCAAAGTACCAGCAGCACGATGGCCAAGGGAATATAGGCAGCCAGAGCGGCGGAGGTGATGCTGATAACCGTATAGCCGAAGAATTCCAGCAGGTATACCACAGCGCACAAAATCGCGGTGGAGAACACGGCCTTACTCAGCTGCTTGCCGATGACGTTGGAAAAGAAGAAGGTATACATGGCTCCCAGGAAGGGATTGGCAATGGAGATCACCAGCCCCAGAACCAGGCTGGCAATGCCGGATAGCAGAAAAACCGCCAGGACGATCAGAAGAACCGTTGGCGCGTAAGCGGCAAGCAGCTCCGGAACATAGGTGCGGACGGCCCAGCGAACCAGCAGGTGCAGCCCCATGGATGCGATTATCGAGGAAAACCGAAGCAGATACCACCCAATGGCGGTTTTTCCCTGGGGAATGATCGTGTCCAGCAGATTGACCAAAAAAGCCAGAATAATCAGAGAGAGAATCTCGCTGCAAAGGGCGGGGAAAGCGGCATCGGTTATGGGGAAAACAATCAAATACTCCCCGGCGAAGGTCACAAAGGGTAGGGGAGACAGCAGCAGCTCCAGATTCCAGGGCTTGAAGGTATAGACCACGATGGTCACGGCGTAGACAAACAGAATGCCCATCACCGAGGACAGGGAGCGGTTTAAGCTGGAACGCTTTCCCAGCACCACCCGCCCCAGAACACCCAGGATCAAGGAAGCTGCGGCGAAGTACAGCAGAAACAGCGCGGCGGAGAAAGGGTTAATTTCCGCGGGGATATAGGACGAGGCGTGCTTGACCACTTTGGCCAACTCGTCGGGAAAATAGGCAACGGCGCCTGCTACGGCCTGGCCCAGATTTTCCGGCAGGAGATCCGTGATCGCGGACAGGGGAAGCTCAAAATCCATAGGGTTCCTTTCCGGTAAGCGCAAAGACCTGGATACAGGGCAATACCCATGTCTTTACGCTGACCTGGTGGGATGAGAAAGCCGCCGCCATTTCTGGCGGCGGCACAGCTTTTGGGGGGAGATAATTACTTGATCTCGGCCTCGGCGCCAGCTTCCTTCAGTTCGGCGACCAGCTTCTCGGCATCTTCCTTGGAGATGGCTTCCTTCAAGGTCTTGGGGCAGTTGTCCACCAGATCCTTGGCGTCCTTCAGGCCCAGGCCGGTAGCGGCACGGACAACCTTGATAACGCCCAGCTTGGAAGCGCCGGCGCTCTTAAGGATAACATCGAACTCGGTCTTCTCCTCGACCTCAGCAGCGGCAGCGCCGGCAGCGGGAGCGGCAACAGCGGCGGCAGCGGCGGAAACGCCGAAAACCTCTTCCAGGGTGTGAACCAGTTCGGACAGCTCCAGAACGGTCAGTTCCTTAACCTGCTCAACCAGAGCAGTGATCTTTTCACTAGCCATTTTAATTTCCTCCTAAATTATGTGTAGAAAATAGATGTTTGTGGTGTTACGCGATCAGCTTTACGCTTCTGCGGCAGGAGCGGAGCCGTCCTTCTGCATCCGGATCTGATCCAGAACGAAGGCCAGGCTGGAGATAGGTGCCAGGAAGGTACCCAGGACAGAAGCGACCAGAGCGCTCTTGCTGGGCAGCTCACCGAAGCCGTTCAGCTCGTCAGCGGACAGGACAGAGCCTTCCACGACGCCGCCCTTGATGGTCAGGGTCTTCAGCTTGTTCTTCTTGGCAAACTCGCAGACGATACGAGCAGGGGCGATGGGGTCGCCGGTGGTGGAAGCCATAGCGGTGGTACCGTTCAGAACCTCAGAGAAATCATAGCCGCAATCCTTTGCAGCGAAATTGGTCAGGGTGTTCTTCACGACGGAGTACTCGACGCCGGCCTCGCGGAACTGCTTACGCAGCTCGGTATCCTGAGCGACAGTGATACCCTTGTAGTCCACGAACACCACGGAAGTAGCTTCCTTGATCTTGCCGGACAGGGCTTCAACGACTGCCTTCTTGCTCTCAAGAACCTTTGCGTTGGGCATAATTTTCACCTCCGAAAATAAAAAGTGTCTTCCTGCCAGAAGACAGAAAGACACGCAAATAAACCTATTTGACGCACCTCGGCAGGATTTACGCCTCGCGGCACCTGCTGTCTTTGGCAACTTAGACAGTATAGCATGCTTACATAAATATGTCAAGCACTATTTCACTATTTTTAATGGATTCTGGAAGAATCCGGAAAATTCCCGGATACAGACAATACTGTATCCGGGAAGAAACCAAACCTGAAATTACAGATACTTGGAAGTTGCGACCTTCACGCCGGGGCCCATGGTGGAAACCACGGTGCAGGACTTGATATACTGGCCCTTGGCGGCGGCGGGCTTGGCCTTGACAACGGCCTTCATCAGGGTGTCCATGTTCTCGGCCAGCTTCTCGGGGCCGAAGGAAACCTTGCCGATGGGGCAGTGGATGATGTTGGTCTTGTCCAGACGGTACTCCACCTTACCGGCTTTGATCTCCTTGACAGCGGCGGCCACGTTGGGGGTCACGGTGCCGGCCTTGGGGGAGGGCATCAAGCCCTTGGGGCCCAGAACCTTACCAAGACGGCCAACAATGCCCATCATGTCGGGGGAAGCCACCACCACGTCGAACTCGAACCAGTTCTCCTTGGTGATCTTCTCCACCAGATCCATGCCGCCGACATAGTCAGCCCCGGCAGCCTTGGCTTCGTCTACCTTGGCGTCCTTGGCGAACACCAGCACCCGGCGGGTCTTTCCGGTGCCGTTGGGCAGAACCACGGCGCCGCGAACCTGCTGGTCAGCGTGACGGGAGTCAACGCCCAGCTTGATGTGCAGCTCAACGGTCTCGTCGAACTTGGCGGAAGCGCCCTTCACGACCAGATCCAGGGCTTCGTTGGGATCATACTGAACAGAGCGGTCAATCAGCTTGGCGCTCTCCTGATACTTTTTGCCTCTAAACAATGTTT
>CAMEWZ010000139.1 GCA_945946745.1 uncultured Clostridia bacterium
ACCTAACGGTGCGTGAATAAGCCGTAACACGGCTTATTCAGCAGACATTAGATAAAAGATAAGAGATAATGGATAATAGAGAATACTACAGAAACGCCACAAACTGCGGCAGAAAATCTAGTATCTATTCACGATTATCCATTATCTCTTATCTGAGCCCCGAAGGGGCGTTTCTGGTGCGGGCAACAGGACTCGAACCTGCACGCTTTTGGCAGTGGAACCTAAATCCACCGAGTCTACCAATTCCACCATGCCCGCATATTCTTTTGCACCTCTGATTTTTACACGGTGAGATACCCGAGGTGGAGCATTATGCTTACTCCACATTTATAAAAACAGGTGAACCTGCTTTTAACGACTATGAAAATCCTTCACCCTGTGTGCCTGTGGCAAATTTTGCCGGATTCTGTCCGAAAGCTCAGTATGACAAATGATAACCCAAGCGAAGCCGTCATAGCAGATCAGTTCCAGCTGCGTCAAGGGCATTTGATACTGGTAATCCGGACTGTCGAAATTAACTTCCCAACTGGGAAGAAAATCCCAAACCTGCTCCGGCCTCGTTCCCGGCGAGACGGCCGACAATACTGCACCGAGACAGAAATGCACATACCCTGCCGTCAGATATTCGGTTAATTCCTGCCCGGACATTAGGAGCCCCGTCCACTGCCAACGCTTCTTCACTTCGTCTGGACAGTTCTCCGAATACCACAAATCGTGATTACTGATGACCCAATCAAATTGATATTGCAGGTCGCCAAGACCGGAGAAGATATCCAGCAGATCATGTTTCAGTTCTTGACGGGAAATCATCCAAGCATCCACAGTAAAACCTTCCCTAAGGTGACATCACCTAAATCCACCGAGTCTACCAATTCCACCATGCCCGCAGGGATTATGGCGTTATTTTAACACAGCTGCGGCGGATTGTCAATTCACTTTGGCGGGTGTATGCAAATTGTACAATTCTTTTCACCTTTTTTCCTTGACATTCTGGATGAATGCTTGTAAAATAGATTCGATATGGTGTACGCTGCCCCAGTGTTCTTTGGCGGCGGTGTTTCATTGAGTATCCGGCGTTAGGCCGGGGTATGCGTTTTGCGCCTCATGGCGTTTTGCTAAATGTCTGGCCGGGGATTGCCCGGTTGGTTGTCGTGCACAATTTCACATGGGGATACAAGCGCCCACCCCTTCTGCGCCCATTTTTATTATTATAGGAGGAGGTGTGCTGCACATTTATGGGACCTTTACAGATCATCTTGACCGTTGTTGGCTGCCTGGTATGCCTGGCCGGAGGTTTTGGTATCGGCGTCCTTTACCGCAAAAAGGTCGCGGAACGGGAGATCGGCTCCGCAGAGGTGGAGGCGACCCGCTTAATCAACGAGGCCATTCGTTCCGGTGAGAGCCGGAAAAAGGAAATGCTGCTGGAAGCCAAGGACGAGATCCATAAATCACGCACAGAGTACGAAAAGGAAGTCAAAGAACGCCGCGCGGAGCTGAGTAAGCAGGAGCGCCGTCTGGAACAGAAGGAATCCGCTCTGGATAAGAAGACCGAAACCTTCGAGCGCAAGGAAGAGGAGCTGAACAAAAAGCTCCAGAAGGTGACCGAAACCCAGAATCAAGCGGAGGAACTGAAAAATCAGCAGCTGCAAGCCCTGGAGAAAATCTCCGAGTTGACCCAAGAGGAGGCCAAGCAGTACCTGCTGAAGACCGTGGAGGACGAGGTTCGCCACGAGTCCGCCATGAAGATCAAGGAAATCGAGCAGCAGCTGAAGGACGAGGCCGAGGAAAAGGCCCGGGAGATCATCGGCACTGCCATCCAGCGCTGCGCCGCCGACCACGCCGCCGAGACCACCGTCTCCGTGGTCACCCTGCCCAACGATGAGATGAAGGGCCGGATCATCGGCCGGGAGGGCCGGAACATCCGCACCCTGGAGACCATCACCGGTGTTGACCTCATTATTGACGACACCCCGGAGGCCATCACCGTTTCCAGCTTCGATCCCGT
Organism: uncultured Clostridia bacterium; assembly: GCA_945946745.1. GTDB lineage: Bacteria > Bacillota > Clostridia > Oscillospirales > Oscillospiraceae > Faecousia. The sequence continues at coordinate 2,006 of CAMEWZ010000139.1, forward strand.
CCGCCGGGAGGTCGCCCGGCTGGCCCTGGAGAAGCTGATCGTGGACGGCCGCATCCATCCCACCCGCATCGAGGATATGGTGGAAAAGGCCCGGAAGGAAGTGGACCGCACCATCAAGGAAGAGGGCGAGCGGGCCTGCTACGAGACCGGCGTCCACAACCTGAACCCCGAACTGATTAAGATTCTGGGCCGCCAGAAGTACCGCACCTCTTACGGCCAGAACGTGCTGAACCACTCCATTGAAGTGGCCCATATCGCCGGCCTTATGGCCGCGGAGCTGGGTGTGGACGTGGCCATGGCCAAGCGGGCCGGCCTTCTGCATGACCTGGGCAAGTCCATCGACCATGAGGTAGAGGGCAGCCACGTGCAGCTGGGCGCGGATTTGGCCCGGAAGTACAAGGAAAATCCCGTCATCGTCAACGCCATCGAGGCCCACCACGGGGACGTGGAGCCGAAAACCGTCATTGCCGTGCTGGTGCAGGCAGCCGACGCTGTGTCCGCCGCCCGTCCCGGCGCCCGCCGCGAGAACGTGGAGAACTATATCCGCCGCCTGCAAAAGCTGGAGGAGCTCACCGGCTCCTATCCCGGCGTGGACAAGGCCTACGCCATCCAGGCAGGCCGGGAGGTTCGGATTATGGTCAAGCCCGAGGTGGTCACCGAGGACAACATGATCCTGCTGGCCCGGGACATTGCCAAGAAGATCGAAGCCGAGCTGGAATACCCCGGCCAGATCAAGGTCAACGTCATCCGGGAAACCAAGGCTGTGGAATACGCGAAATAATGCGCAAACCGCCTCCGACTGTTCGGGGGCGGTTTTGTGTGTCAATGGGAATCCCAGAAATAGCGTACCGCCGCGCCATAGGGCAGGCAGGCGAAACAAGTGGTCGTATACTCCTTGGTGATTTGGAGGATCCAAAGCAGTAGCTGCTGATAAACCGGAATCATCGGGAAGGAGGACTGCACTTCTCCGAATCGCCACACATGCCAGGAGCACCACAGCTGCCATCCCAAATAGGGAAGCGTGATGATGACAAAGAGCAGCAAATTCACCAACAAACCATTTCTGACGGCGTTGCACCAGGGCTTCTGGGGCGGTTTCACCCCCAGAACCAGGGCAAGCTGCATCAGCGTCCAACCCAGGGCGAGAAATCCGGCAGGCGCCGCCAGCAGCCGCAGCGTTTGAAGAAGGGCCATATCATACTGTCTGCGAAATCGTTCCAGCGCGGTTGGTGTCAAAATGACCACCAGAGAAATCAGCGCTAGGGCGATAACACCGCCGGTCACAAGACTGCGAAGCATCCGTTTTCGATCCGGCGGGGTGGGAATCCCATACAGAATATCGGTCACCTCTGCGTGGAGTACATCGGCGATGGTTAGGAGCATGTCCAGATCCGGACGGGTGCGGCCGTTTTCGTAGTTGGATACCGTTTGGCGTGTGACGAACAATTGCTCCGCAAGGGCCTCCTGGGTCAGCCCCGCTTTCTCCCGAAGAGCGCGGATATTTTTGCCAATGTCTCGCATACCAATCCCTGCCTTTCGCAGAACAGTATAGGATAGCGGCAGGGAAAAGGCAAGCAAAGATTCTTTGACATGGCACCTGCTTTACGAAAAATTAAGAATTTGGGGGGAGACAAGCGGCGGAAACTGTGTTATACTAAGAAAATGAATGATTCTGCGCTTAAAGGAGGCGTTTCCTTTGAAATATTGGTTCGGCTATCTCATCGCGGCCATCCTGGGTGCCATTACCTGGGTGCTGATGCAGTTTGGACAGCGGTTCGCCACGTTGGTGGATATGGTCTATCCGTATGTGATCCGCACGCTTCAAGGCATCCTGGCCGAGTGGACAGCCCCGGTGGACTTCCCCGTGTGGCAGCTTCTGGCGGTGGCGCTGGGGGTGCTGATCTTAGCCAGCTTCGTGCTGATGGTGGTGCTGAAATGGAACCCCATTCAGTGGCTGGGCTGGGTGGCGGCGGTGTTCTCCGGCATTTTTCTGCTCCATACCCTCATGTGGGGACTGAACTATTACGCGGGCAGCCTGGCAGACGATATGCGTCTGGAGGTGTCCAGCTACAATTTGGAGGAATTGACCGAGGCGACGGAATTTTACCGGGACAAGGCCAATGATCTGGCCGCCCGTGTCAATCGGGATGCCCAGGGGAACGTGGATTTCGCGGATTTTGAGAACCTGGCCCAGAACGCCGGGGAAGGCTTCCAAACGTTAACGTATGCGTACCATTATCCCATTTTCGCTGGCTCCACCCTGCCGGTAAAGAAACTGGGCTGGGCGGATATGTATACCTCCATGGGCATCACCGGGGTGACCTTCGGCATCACCGGCGAGGCCTGCGTGAATCCCCAGATCCCGGATGTGACGCTGCCCTTTACCATGGCCCACGAGATGGCCCACCGGATGTGCATCGCCCCGGAGCGGGACGCCAATTTCGCGGCGTTTTTGGCCTGCTC
>CAMEWZ010000140.1 GCA_945946745.1 uncultured Clostridia bacterium
AGTCCAGGTCGCCGAAGGGCACCCGGGCCTCCAGGGAGTTGACGCTGATGCACCGATCCGCCCGGAGCACATCGTACATGTGCAGCTCCCGAATCCGCTTCTGGGCCTCCTTCTGGAATTCCTCCGCAGAGGGGGCAAAGTCGGTATACTTATAGCCGAACAGCTCATCGGAAATCTCGCCGGTGAGCAGCACCCGGATATCGGTGTTTTCATGGATGTATTTGCACACCAGATACATGCCGATGCTGGCCCGGATGGTGGTGATATCGAAGGTTCCCAGCAGCTCCACCACCGGCTCCAGAGCCGCCAGCACATCCTCTTTGGAAATAATCACCTCGGTATGGTCGCTGCCGATGTAATCCGCCACTTCCCTGGCGTATTTCAGGTCGATGGCGTCTCCGCTCATGCCGATGGCAAAGGTGCGGATGGGCTTTTCACTGCGCTTGGCAGCAATGGCACAGACCAGAGAGGAATCCAGACCGCCGCTGAGCAGGAAACCGACCTTGGCATCCGCGATCAGCCGCTTTTCCACACCGGCCACCAGTTTTTCCCGAATGTTGGCGCAGACGGTTTCCAGCCCGTCGCTGCTGTAAGCGCTCACTGCCGCGATGTCATTGTAGCAGACAAACTTGCCGTCACGGTAGTAGTGTCCGGGCGGGAAAGGCAGGATGGTTTCCACCAGACCCATCAGATTTTTCGGCTCGCTGGCAAAAACAATGGTGCCATTGGCATCATAGCCGTAGTACAGCGGACGAATGCCGATGGGATCCCGGGCCGCGACAAATGTATCCGCCTTGGCATCATAAAGGATGCAGGCATATTCCGCGTCCAGCATGGAGAACATCTCCACGCCGTATTTTTCATACAGGGGCAGCAAAACCTCACAGTCGGAATCGCTGGCGAAGGTGTACTCCCCTTCCAGCTCCCGGCGGAATTTTTCAAAGCCATAAATCTCACCGTTGCAAACCACCGCGCTGCCATGCAATGTAAACGGCTGCATGCCTTCCGGATGCAGGCCCATGATTGCCAACCGGTGAAAGCCCAGGACACCTTGTCCCGCCGCTATCACGCGGGTATCGTCGGGGCCCCGGGAGATCGTACGTTCAAAGCATGCTTTCCATTTCTGAGGATCGGTAACGCTGCCACAGTAACCGATGATAGAACACATAGGGTTTCCTCCTTAACCAACCTGTGGGAGAACCGCAGTGCGGCTCTCCCCAGGCCTATTTCTGTTTATTCCACATCCTGGAGGGCATCGAAGCCCTCTTCGCCGGTACGAACCTTCACAACGTTCTCCACGTCGTAAACGAAGATCTTGCCGTCGCCGATGTGTCCGGTATACAATACCTTCTTGGCGGTCTCGATAACGACTCGGACAGGCACCTTGCTGATCACCATATCCACCTGCACCTTGGGCAGCAGGCTGGTTTCCACGGGAACACCACGATAGTATTCGGGTTTGCCCTTCTGGATGCCGCAGCCCATGACGTGGGAAACCGTCATGCCCGTGATGCCAATTTCCATCATGGCGTTCTTCAAGCTCTCCAGACGGGACTCCTTGCAGATGATTTCCACCTTGGTCAGCTTGGGCGCGCCATCGCTGAAGACAGGCATCTTCTTCACAGGCACAGCCTCGGCCACGGGAACATCGCCGCTGACCATAACGGGCGCCGCATCCTCGTTGATCACATCCGGCAGCATCGCGAAACCAGCGTAAGCGGAGGGCAGGCCATGCTCGGTGGCATCCAGGCCGGTGATCTCCTCCTCCCGGCTAACCCGCAGGCCAATGGTCGCCTTGATGACCAGGAAGGTGATGGTAATGGTAACCACCGTCCAGGCAGCTACGGTCACAAAGCCCAGCAGCTGCAGGCCCAGCAACTCAAAGCCGCCGCCGTAGAATAGACCCGTCAGTGTCTTGCCGGAGGCATTGGCAACGGCATAGCCGGGAGCGGTATCGGTGGCAAACAGGCCAACCGCCAGGGTTCCCCAAATACCGTTCATGCAGTGCACAGCCACAGCGCCAACGGGATCGTCAATGTGCAGTACGTGATCCAGCAGCCACACGCCAAATACCACCAGCACGCCGGCAACCGCGCCGATGACGGTAGCGCCCAGGCAATCGGTCACATCACAGCCGGCGGTGATGGCCACCAGACCGGCCAGAGATGCGTTTAAGCACATGGAGACATCAGGCTTACCGTACTTGACCCAGGTGAAGATCATGCACACCACCGTGGCAACGGCGGGAGCGACCGTGGTGGTCAGGAAAATGGAACCAAGCTGGCCAACAGAGGTAGCGGCAGCACCGTTGAAGCCGTACCAGCCCAGCCACAGGATGAACACACCCAGCGCACCCAAAGCGATGCTGTGGCCGGGGAAGGCGTTGACCTTCACGACCTTGCCGTTTTCATCGTGATTGAACTTGCCGATACGGGGGCCAAGCAGCTTGGCGCCGATCAAAGCGGAAATACCGCCAACCATGTGAATGGCGCAGGAACCGGCAAAATCGTGGAAGCCCAGGCCTGCCAGCCAGCCGCCGCCCCAGATCCAGTGAGCCTCAATGGGATAGATCAGCGCGGAAATCACCGCAGAGTAAATGCAGTAGGACAGGAACTTGGTTCTCTCCGCCATGGCGCCGGAAACGATGGTTGCCGTGGTAGCACAGAACACCAGGTTAAATACGAAGCTGGAAAAATCGAAGCTTTCGTAAGCGGTAAACAGATCAAATCCGGGCTTGCCGATAAAGCCAAACAGATCCTCACCCATCAGCAGGCTGAAGCCGATCAGGATAAACACCACAGTACCAATACAGAAGTCCATCAGGTTCTTCATAATGATATTGCCGGTGTTTTTGGCCCGGGTAAAGCCCGCTTCTACCATTGCGAAGCCAGCCTGCATCCAGAATACCAATGCCGCGCCGATCAAATACCATACACTCCATACTTCCGTCATTTTCGTTACCTCCTTATTTATTTTGTTCTCTCTTTTTCTAAAGCCTCCGCAGGAGGTTTCCCGGACTTAGGGAACACGCAGGAGCATCCCGCGCAAGCTCTTTTTATCCATCATGAAGCTGCCTGGTTGTGGAGGGGGTGGTCATCCCCCTCCCCAGGGCCGTCCGAGACGACATTTGGCAGCTATGAAAGGTAGCAAATGGATTAGCGAACGCCGTAGAGCATTTCGCCGTAAGTGGGGAAGGGCCAATACTTCTCGGCGGTCTGGGTCTCGGCCTCGTCCGCCACGGCCCGCAGTGCCGCCATTTTGCCAATGACGGTATCCCGGATGGCGTAGGATTCCTCGGTCACATCGGAAATGTCCTTCAGTGCCAGCACAGCGGCTTCCAGCTCCTCTGTCTTGATAGCGATCTGGTCGGTCAGTACAGACAGCTTAGACAGCAGCCCAGTTTCGTAGCCGCAGGCAATGGAATCGGAAACAGCCTTCTTGGCGGCGATGGTGCCCGCCAACTCGGCAGCGTAGCCCTCCACTGCGGGAAGGATCTGCTTTCTGGCCATGTCCACCATGGTGTTGGCCTCGATGATTACCGTCTTGCTGTAATTCTCCAGCATGATCTCACAGCGGGATTCCAGCTCAGCCACAGAGAATACCTTATGGCTGGTAAGCATATCCACGTTCTTCTTATCCAGCAGGTGGGGCATACAGTCGGGGGTAGTGGGATAGTTGCACAGGCCGCGAACCTCGGTGGCCTCCTTGATCCAGGCCTCGTCATAGCCGTTGCCGTTGAACAGGATGCGCTTGTGATCCTTGATGGTCTTCTTGATCATCTCATGCAGGGCCGTTTCAAAGTCCTCCGCGCCCTCCAGCCGGTCGGCGTAAATCTTCAAAGACTCCGCAACCGCCGCGTTGAGCATCATATTGGCGCATGCGATGGAGTTGGAGGAGCCAAGCATCCGGAACTCAAACTTGTTGCCAGTGAAAGCGAAGGGGGAGGTACGGTTGCGGTCGGTGGTGTCCCGGGCGAACCGGGGCAGCACATCCACACCCAGCTTCATGGTGGTCTTGCGGGTGCCCTCGTAGGGCTTATCATTCTCAATGGCATCCAGGATGGCGGTCAGCTCGTCGCCCAGGAAGATGGACACCACGGCGGGAGGCGCTTCGTTGGCGCCCAGACGGTGGTCGTTGCCAGCGGTGGCTACGCTGAGCCGCAGCAGATCCTGGTAGTCGTCCACAGCCTTGATGACTGCGCACAGGAACAGCAGGAACTGGGCGTTCTCATAGGGGGTCTCGCCGGGAGACAGCAGATTCACGCCGGTATCGGTGGCGATGGACCAGTTGTTGTGCTTACCGGAGCCATTGACACCGGCAAAGGGCTTCTCATGGAGCAGGCACACCAGGCCGTGCTTGGCGGCGACCTTCTGCATGATCTCCATGGTCAGCTGGTT
>CAMEWZ010000141.1 GCA_945946745.1 uncultured Clostridia bacterium
TCTCACTCGTAATGAGAAGGTCGCCTGTTCGAGTCAGGTCACTAGCTCCACAAAAGCCGCCGTTTTCGCCATGAAAACGGCGGCTTTTTAGGATGGAAAGCCGGTTTTTACGTCTCAACCATATAACAAAGCAGGTTGGATATGGAATCCGACCTGCTTTTGGTTATTCCTAAGGAACTACTGGATGTGGCTGTGATTGTTGATGTGATCCTGGCAGTAGCAGTAATACCCCTTGCATTTGGAGCAGTACCGGAATTCCAGTTCCGGATTGGAAATATCCGTCCGGCCGCAGACGGTACACCGGTGGGTATAGGGAGCCTTTGGGGTCGCCTTGGACGCTTCGTAGGAGCCGGCGTCAAAGGGAATGACCTTAGCCTTCTTTGGGACGGGCTTTTTATGAAACAGCCGTCGGGCGTTGGCCCGCCAGGACATGGGGATGACGTTTAGCACATCCTTACCGAAGAACAGGAAATAGTTGGCGAGAGAAATCACGGAGAATAAATTGTAGGGGAAGGGGTAGGTGATCAAATCCATCAGAACAATGACCAGGTCAATCAACGCGAAAATCCATGCCTTAATGGGGATGATGAAAAACAGCAGAAAATGGGCATCCGGATACAATGTTGCGTAGCTGAGAAACAGGCTCAGATTGAGGTAAGCCACGCTGGCGCGGCCGCCGAAAATTAAGCAGTATACATCCATCATCACCACGCCGGTGAGGTAGAACAGGTTGAATTTCAGCGTGCCCCATAGATTTTCCATGGCGCGTCCCAAAGAGTAGTAGCAGAATAGGGAAATGGCTGTCAGCAGCAGATTTCCCGCGTCATAGGTCAGCGGGTAGGTAATCAGACGCCAAATTTGCCCTTGAAGTATTAGCGCCCGATCAAAATACAGAAGGTTATACAGCAGATAGTTTCCTGCCATTTGGCTCATTAGATAGACCACGGCGGTGCCCAGCACGATATACAGCATTAGGTTGGGGATCCCCTTGTCCCGGTTTTTATAGCAGTAAAGCTCGAATTTTCTGCGAAGGTCTTTCATGGCACGCAACTCCCAATCAAAGTGTTATTCTCATTTTACCAGCAAACTGAAAAAAAGTCTATACCGGAATTGTGAACATTATAAGCGAAAACGGCAAGAAAAAACTGTTGACATTTGGAAAAAGCCAGGTATAATAAGAATCAAATTGCATACAAGCCTTATCAAGAGCGGTGGAGGGAACGGCCCGATGAAACCCGGCAACCTGTCCGAAAGGAAAAGGTGCCAAATCCGGCGGCAAACGAAAGATGAGGATTCGATCGCAGCGCACATCGAGTCTTCGGTGTGCGGTTTTTTATGTCTATTGGCGCGTAATTGACAGAAACAGAAAGGAAACAAACATGGAAAAAAGACTCTTTACCTCTGAATGCGTAACCAATGGCCATCCCGACAAGGTGGCGGACTCCATCTCCGATGCCATTCTGGACGCCTGCTTGTCTCAAGATCCTGGCTCCCGGGTAGCCTGCGAGACCATGGTGACGACGAACCTGTGCGTTATCTGCGGCGAGATCACCACCAAGGCCGATGTGGACTATGCCGCCGTGGCCCGGGAGGCCATCCGCAAAATCGGCTATGTCTATCCCGGCGACGGCTTTGACGCGGGCAGCGTGGACATCCAGTGCCACATCCACACCCAGTCCGCCGACATCGCCCTGGGCACCAATGACGAGGTGGGCGGCGCCGGAGATCAGGGCATGATGTTCGGCGGCGCTTGCACCCAGACACCGGAGCGGATGCCGCTGCCCGCTGCCTTGAGCCGGGCCCTGTGCAATCGCCTAACGGAGTGTGTTCACTCCACAGACCTGCTGCGGCCCGATGGAAAGACCCAGGTTACCGTGGAATTTAACGAAAACGGCCAGATTGTCGGCATTGACACCATTGTGGTTTCCGTTATGCACAGCCCGGATTTTGAGATCGAGGAACTTCGCCGTTACATCCGCCAGGGCGTCATTGCCCCGGTGCTGCTGCAATATGGCTTCAACATTGCGGATGTCGCCCATATCCACATCAACCCCACCGGTAATTTCGTCATCGGCGGCCCCAATGGGGATACGGGCCTAACGGGCCGGAAGATCATTGTGGATACCTATGGTGGCTTTTTCTCCCACGGCGGCGGTGCCTTCTCCGGTAAGGATCCCACCAAGGTAGATCGCAGCGCGGCTTATATGGCCCGGTACATGGCTAAAAACCTGGTGGCGGCGGGATTGGCTGACCAGGTACAGGTGCAGCTTGCCTATGCCATCGGTGTGGCGGAGCCGGTTTCTCTCCGGGTAGACAGCTTCGGCACCGGGAAGATTTCGGACGAAAAAATGACGGAGTTTCTGCGGAAAACCTGTGATATGACTCCCGGCGGCATCATCCGCAAACTGAACCTGCGCCGTCCCATTTACGCGGACACGGCTGCCCGGGGTCACTTCGGCGTGGAAGGCCGGCCCTGGGAGGAAACTGACCTGGCAGAACAGCTGAAGAAACTGGCTGGCATCTGAAGCAAAGAACGGACGGCAAAATTTCGCCGTCCGTTTCATATTCTCTTGGCAAATGGGGAAGAATGTGGTATGATGTAGCCAAATGAACAATGGAGGGATTTCCATGCTGGACTTTATCCGAATCGCCTGCGCCGTCCCGGCTGTGCGGGTGGGGGACACGGCCAAAAATGCGGCGGATATCTGTGCCTTTCTGGAAAAAGCGGATGCCCAGAACGTCGATCTGTTGGTCTTTCCCGAAATGACGCTGACTGGTTACACTTGCCAGGATCTGTTTTTTCAAGATGCACTGTATGAGGGCGTGAAACAGGGGATTCAGGAGATTGTGACTTGTTCCCAGTCGCACCCGGACATCACCGCTGTTGTGGGACTGCCGGTTCGTTCGGGTGGGCAGATGTACAACTGCGCCGCAGTCATCTCCGGTGGAAAAATACATGGGTTGGTACCGAAAACCTATATTCCCAATTACAACGAATTTTATGAAAAACGCTGGTTCTCCTCCGGGAAGGAGGAGACAGAGATCTCCGATATTGGCATCCTCCAGGACGGCGAACCGTTCTATGTGCCAATTCTGAGCAATTGTGTATTCGGCGTTGGCCGCAATGGAGCGTTGGTAGGCATCGAGATCTGCGAGGACTTATGGACACCGCTGCCGCCTTCTACCATGCTGGCCCTGCGGGGGGCGGAGGTGATCCTAAATCTGTCCGCTTCCAATGAGACCATCGGTAAGCGGGCCTATCGGCGGGAATTGGTGAAGCACCAGTCCGCCGCGCTGAACTGCGTCTATGCTTACTGCTCCGCCGGTTCCACGGAGTCCACCCAGGATCTCATTTTCTCCGGCCAGAGCTTGATCGCGGAGAATGGCGTCCTTCTGGCGGAAACAAAGGAGCCTATTGCCACGGACTATCTGCTGATCCAGGACTGTGACCTTGGGAAAATTCGGGCCGACCGCAGGAAAAACAAGAGTTTTCAAGACGCGGCTTTGCGGTATGGGGAGCCGCGCGCCGTCCAAATGGAAACCTATTCCGGGAATCTGCGCTCTGACGGCACGATGTATCCTCTGCAAAAGCTGCCTTTTGTCCCCTCCGGCAAGCAGGATCGGATCCAGCGGTGCATGGAGATTTTCCACATGCAGGTGGCGGGGCTGAAGCAGAGACTGTCCGCTATCGGCAATCCCAACGCGGTGATCGGCATTTCCGGCGGTCTGGATTCTACCCTGGCTCTGCTGGTGGCGGTGGAGGCCATGCGCCAGCTGGGACGTCCCACAACAGATGTGTACGGCGTCACCATGCCTTGTTTTGGTACTTCTGACCGGACGTACCAGAATTCCTGGGAGCTGATGCGCACCCTGGGCATCTCCAGCAAGGAGATCAACATCCGGGACGCGGTCTCGCTGCACTTTTCTGATATCGGTCATAATCCGGATGTCCACGACGGCACCTACGAAAATTCCCAGGCGCGAGAGCGTACTCAGATTCTCATGGACTATGCAAGTGTAGTGAAGGGAATCGTGGTGGGAACCGGCGATTTGTCCGAACTGGCCCTGGGCTGGTGCACCTACAACGGCGACCACATGAGCATGTACGGCGTCAACGCCTCCATTCCCAAGACCTTGATCCGCTGGATGATCGATGCCATCTCGGACATGCCGGAGTTTGCCGCCTCCCGGCCGGTGCTCCAGGACATTCTGGATACCCCCATCAGCCCGGAGCTGCTGCCCCCGGACGCGGAGGGGAAGATTGCCCAGC